>DASWAE010000095.1:0-3718 GCA_036391275.1 Trebonia sp. | reverse complement strand
GCCGATGCCGGGGCGATAGGCCACTACCTCGATCTCCACCAGCATCCGCGGGTCGATGAGCCTGGCGACCTGGACCATGGTCGCGGCCGGGAGGACGTCGCCGAAGATCTCACCGTGGGCCCGGCCGACCTCCTCCCACCGCTCGATGTCGGTGACGTACATCCTGGTCTGCACCACGTCGCTCAGGCTCGCACCGAGCCCGGCCAGCCCATCTCCGGCATTCCGGATCGCCTGCGCGGCCTGCGCATAGGCATCGCCGGGGTGGACGAGCTCAGCCCCGACGACCGACGTGCACCCGGACACGAAGACGAAGTCGCCGACCGCCACCGCCCGGCTGTACCCGACAACGGGTTCCCAGGCCGTACCCGACGAGACCCGTCGTACCGGCATCCCGCACCCCCAGACGATCATCGGCCCGCTGTAGCAAAGGCCGTCATTCGGCAGGCAATGTCGCGCCAGGCGATGATAGGCCCGCTGGTCATGCCCGGGCTGGGCGGCCGGCGGTATGACGAGAGATGATAGGCAGGACAGCAGGCACCGGGTCGTGGCGGGAGGCGCAGATGGTCGAGCAGGCAGCCGCGCCCGCACCCGCCCCGGCAATCGGGCTCGCGTCACTCGCCATCAGCCTCGCCGGGATCTGCGGCGACGACGCCGTCGTCACCGACCCGATGGAACTGCGCACCTACGAGTGCGACGGGCTCACGGCGCACCGTTGCTCTCCGGGGCTCGCGGTCCTTCCGCAGACCGCCGCGGAGGTCGCGGCCGTCGTCCGGGCCTGCGCCGGAGCGGGAGTACCGTTCGTCGCGCGCGGCAGCGGCACCGGCCTGTCCGGTGGCGCACTCCCCCTGGCGGACGGCGTGCTGATCGTGATGTCGCGGCTGCGCCGGATCATCGAGATCGACCCGGCCAGCCGCCGCGCCATCGTCGAGCCCGGCGTCACCAACCTGGCCGTCAGCAAGGCCGCCGCGCCGTTCGGGCTGTTCTACGCGCCCGACCCGTCCAGCCAGCAGGTCTGCTCGGTCGGCGGCAACGTCGCGGAGAACTCCGGCGGCGCGCACTGCCTCAAGCACGGGTTCACCGTGCACCACGTGACCGGACTGGAGATCGTCACGCCGGACGGTGAGCTGACCTGGCTGGGAGACGGCACCGGCACCGCTCCCGGCTACGACCTGGTCGGCGCGTTCACCGGGTCGGAGGGCACGCTCGGCATCGTGACGAAAATCGTCGTGAAGCTCACCCCGATCCCGCAGGCGGTCACGACGCTGCTCGCCGCGTTCGAGACGACGGGCCAGGGCGGCGCCGCCGTGTCGGCGATCATCGGCGCCGGGATCCTGCCGGCCGCCATCGAGATGATGGACGCCCTGTCGATCGAGGCGGCCGAGGCCGCCGTCGCGTGCCGCTACCCCGAGGGCGCGGGTGCGGTGCTGATCGTCGAGCTAGACGGACCGACCGCCGACGTGGCCGGCGAGACCGCCGCCGTCCGCAGGCTGGCCGAGCAGGCCGGCGCGTTCGAGATCAGGGAGGCCGCCGATCCGGCCGAGCGGGCCGCGATCTGGACCGGGCGGCGGTCGGCGTTCGCCGCGGTCGGCCGGATCAGCCCCGCCTACATCGTCCAGGACGGCGTCGTGCCGCGCACGGCACTGCCCGAGGTTCTCGACCTGATCAGCGAACTGTCCGCGCAGGCAGGCATCAGGGTGGCCAACGTGTTCCACGCCGGGGACGGCAACCTGCACCCGCTCGTCCTGTTCGACGACTCGAGCCCGGAGCAGACGGCGTCGGCCGAGGAACTGTCCGGGGCGATCCTGGACCTGTGCATTACCTATGGCGGCTCGATCACCGGCGAGCACGGGGTCGGCGTGGACAAGTCCCGGTACATGCCCCGGATGTTCAACGCGGCCGACCTGGACACCATGCAACTGCTGCGCTGCGCGTTCGACCCGCGCGGGCTGTGCAACCCGGGCAAGGTCTTCCCGACCCCGAGGATGTGCGGCGAGGTCCCCGGCGTCAGGCGCGGCCCGCATCCTCTGGCGGCCTCCGGTCAGGCGGAGATCTTCTGAGATGAATAACGCTCTCCTCGTGGCTGGTGCCCATGGCAGCTGAGACGATCCCCACGCCGCTCGTGACGGCGTGCCAGGACGTCAGGCCGACGAGCCCGGCTGATGCCGTCGCCGGCGTGCTGCCACAGCTTGTCGCCTCGCCTGCGAGCACGCAGGAGTGCAGTGAACTGCTCAAGGCTGCCTCGGAACTGGGGCTCGCCGTCATACCGCGCGGGGCCGGCTCGCGGATGGACTGGGGCAACCCGCCCGCGCGGTGCGACCTGGTAATCGACATGACCAGGATGAACCGGGTCATCGAGCATGCGGCGGGTGACCTCGTGGCCACTGTCGAGGCCGGGGTCAGCCTGGAGCACCTGGCCGAGGTGCTCGGGGCGGCCGGACAACGGCTGGCGCTCGACCCCCACCCGCACCCGCTGCACCCCCCGCCCGCCGCCCACAGGCTAGGAGCCGGTCAGGGACTGCCTGACGGCGATGATTCCGCCGCCATTGCGCCGGTGAGTACCCGGGGGACGGTCGGCGGTGTCCTGGCGACCGGTGCGGCTGGCCCGCTGCGGCTGCGCTACGGGACCCCGCGGGATCTGCTGCTCGGGATCACGGTGGTACGTGCCGACGGGACGGTGGCGAAGTCGGGCGGCAAGGTCGTCAAGAACGTGGCCGGATACGACCTCGGCAAGCTGTTCGCCGGCTCGCGCGGCACGCTCGGACTGATCACGCAGGCGACGTTCCGGCTGCATCCCGTTCCGGTCACCACCGCCTACGTGACCGTCCAGCGCGCTGCGGCCGTCGACGCGTGCCAGGCGATCGGGGTGGCACTCGAATCACCGGTGGCACCGGTCGCCGTGGAAATCGACTGGCCGTCCGCGGCCGGACCCGTCACGGTCAGCATCGCGCTCGAAGGTGACCCGATGGGCGTGGCCCAGCGCGCCACTGCACTGGCCGATCTGCTCCGCCGGACGGACCGGTCGCCAGCCGGCTCGGACACGCCGCCGCCCTGGTGGGGTGCCGGACCAGCCGCGCAGCCGGACGGGACCGTGCTGCAGGTGGCGTTCTGGCCGGGTGACCTCGGGATGGTGCTGGCCGAGATCCGCGCGGCGGCTGAGGTCGCCGGGCTCGACCCGGCCGTCGGCGGCTCGGCCGCGGCTGGCCTGCTGCACGTGGCCTGCCCGGCCGATCGTGACCCTGGCGCGATCGCTGCTTTCGTAGCCGGGCTGCGCGCGGCCGTCGGCCATGGCCTGCGGCCCGAGACCGGCCACCGGCTATCGGACGTGCCGAAGCCGCTGGCGCACGCCCGCGCCCACGCCCACTCCCACGCGCACGGGCGGGGCGGGGCGGCTGAGCCCGCCGGGCCGGGCGAGCCCCGGTCGGGTGAGGGCCCGCCTGCCAGGGCGAACGTCGTCGTGCTGCATGCGCCTCCGGCGGTGGGCGACCTGGTGGATCTGTTCGGCCCGGTACCCTCGCTTGGGCTGATGCGGGCGATCAAGGACCAGTTCGATCCGCACCGTGTCATGTCACCAGGACGATTCGCCGGAGGGATCTGATGGCTGCTGATCCAGCCGAGCGAGCCAAGCGGCCCGGGCGCGAGCACGGGGTGGCGGCCGAAGGCTCGACCGCTGACGACTGGACGACCGGGGCCGCCATAGCCCGGCACACGGCGCTGGACC
>DASWAE010000094.1:0-16651 GCA_036391275.1 Trebonia sp. | reverse complement strand
CCCGCACCACCAGGTTGGAACGGATCAGGTCCACGATGTTCGGGTCGTCCTCGACGATGAGCACCTTCGTCGTGACCACCGTATTACTCATCGTCGCCATGATCATCTCCGCACCGAGACAACCGAAAAGATATCGGCCCGTCATCATCTAGTAATCAGGAAAACTAGGGCCAAAAGTCCTAATGGTCAACGGACGTTTGGCACCAATGCGCGTTATTAAGGAGATAGGCAGTGCTGATTGCCGGCCGTCACATTGCGGTCAGCGGGCTCGGCGCCGCCCGGCTCGGCCGCACCGAACGGGACCGTGCGGACCGGTGAACCCCTAGAGGGTTAACCGGATAAAGTCTAGACTTTTCGGATGCACGAACCTGGCGGCACCGGGGCCGGCCCGCTGGTAAGCCATGGCGGCGGCGAATGGGACAGCGTGCTCGACCACGTCGCGTGCCTGCGCGGAAAGCCGCGCACGGTGGAAGTGCTCGCCGGCGGGCTGACCAACGTCAACCTCAAGGTCAGCTGCCCGGGGAGCGCGGTCGTGGTCCGGGTCGCCCAGCCGGGGACCGAGCTGCTCGCGATCGACCGCGCGGCCGAGCACCTCAACTCGCGGGCGGCCGCGCAGGCCGGCGTCGGCGCGCCCGTTCTCGAGTACGTCGCCGACCCCGGGCTGCTCGTGGTGGGGTACATCGACGGCCGGACCTTCACCGACGATGACCTGCGCGCGGGCGGGCACCTGGCGCGGGTCGCGGCGGCGTGCCGCCGGCTGCACGGCGGGCCGCGGTTCATCAATGACTTCAACATGTTCGCGATCCAGCGCGGCTACCTGGATCTCGTGACGCGGAAAGGGTTCCGCCTGCCTGACCGCTACCTGGAGTTCATGCCGGCGGTGGCCCGGATCGAGCGGGCCTTCCTGGCGCACCCGGCGGCCACGGTGCCGTGCAATAACGACCTGCTGGCGGGGAACTTCATTGACGACGGCAGCAAGATCTGGCTGATCGACTACGAGTACTCCGGCAACAACGATCCCTGTTTCGAGCTCGGCAACATCTGGAGCGAGGCGAACCTCTCACTTGACCAGCTCGAGGAACTGGTCGAGGCGTACGACGGCAGGCTGCTGCGGCACCGGGTGGCACGTGCCCGGCTGTGGGGGCTGATGTCGAAGTACGGCTGGACGCTGTGGGGCTCCATCCAGGCATCGGTCAGCGCGATCGACTTCGACTTCTGGGGCTGGGCGATGGAGAAGTACGACCGCGCGGCCGCCGAATTCGACGGTCCCGCCTTCGGCCGGCTCATTGAGGATGCCGCCGATTAGGATCGAGATGTGACCGCGCCCGCGACGGACGACCCGGTACCGCTGCCGTACCCCGACCTGGCCGCCGGGGACGACCGGCCGGCGCACGTCCGGATCGAGGAGTGGCTGGAGCGGCTCATCAGCTCGGGCCAGCTGAAGCTGGCGGACCGCCTGCCGTCCGAAGTGGACATGGCGGGCGCGCTCGGGGTGAGCCGCATGACGCTGCGCCAGGCGCTGAACGGGCTGGAGTCCAAGGGCCTGCTCGTGCGCAAGCGCGGCCGGTGGGGCGGCAGCTTCGTCGCCCGGCCGCGGTTCGACTACGAGCTGTCCGGGCTGCCGGGCTTCACCGAGCAGATGCGCCGGTCCAACGCGCTCGCGGGCGCGCGGGTCATCGAGGCCGCGACGATCAACCCGGAACCCGAGGTGCGCGAGGCACTGCAACTGCTGCGCCGGCAGAAGGTGCACCGCATCGTCCGGGTGCGCTCGGCGAACCGGGAGCCGGTCGCGGTCGAGGTGAACAGCTACCCGGCCGCCCTGTTCCCCGGCCTGCTGTCCGGGCCGCTGACCGGCTCGCTCTACGCGCTGCTGCGCAGCGCCGGCCACCCGCCGTTCTCCGCGACGGAGGTGCTTGAGCCCGTCATCGCTCCCGGCTACGCCGACCTGCTCTGGATGGAGGGAGGCTCGCCGCTGATGCTCGTCCAGCGGACCGCGTACGACAAGGAAGGGCGCCCGGTCGAGCACTCGCTTGACTACTTCCGCCCGGACCGGATGCGGATCACGCTGCGCACCCAGGCGGACGCCGCGCCGCGCGCCGAGATTGAGCCCGCCTAAAAGTTAACCATTGACACTCCTACGTGTCAATGGTCTAGACTTTTACATGGGTTTCCCGCAGCGCAGCGAGATCGTCATCATCGGCGGCGGCGTTATCGGCGCGAGCATCGCCTACCACCTGGCGGAGCGCGGGAAGGCCGACGTGACGCTGGTGGAGCGCAAGAGCCTCACCAGCGGCAGCACCTGGCACGCGGCCGGGCTCGTCGGCCAGCTACGGAGCAGCAGCAGCCTCACGCAGCTCATGCGCAAGAGCGTCGAGACCTACCAGGCTCTCGAGGCGAAGACCGGGCAGGCCACCGGCTGGAGGGGGGTCGGTGGCCTGCGCGTCGCGTCAAGCCCCGGCCGGTGGGCGGAGTTGCGGCGCGCCTGCACGCAGGGCAAGAGCTTCGGCTTCGACATCCACCTGGTCTCCCCCGGCGAGGCGGGCGAGATCTTCCCGCTGCTGAACACCGCGGGCGTCTACGGCGCCACGTGGACGCCGTCGGACGGCTACGTCGACCCGAGCCAGCTCACGTTCTCCTTCATCGCCGGCGCCCGCGCCGCGGGGGTCCGGGTCATCCAGCACTGCCGGGTGACCGGGATCGAGCTGGCGGGGCGTCGCGTCACGGCGGTCCGCACGGAGCAGGGCCGGATCGAGTGCGACGTCGCGGTCAACGCGACCGGCATGTGGGGCGCGGAGACGGCGAGGCTCGCCGGCGCGCAGGTCGCGGTCAACGCCGTGGAGCACCAGTACGTCGTGACCGAGAAGAGCGACGACATCCCGCGCGACCTGCCCACCTTCCGCGACCCTGACGCCCGGTTCTACCTCAAGCCGGAGGCGGGCGCCCTGGTGATCGGCGGCTGGGAGGAGGGCACCCGCGCCTGCTGGCGCACGATCCCGTACGACCTGGGGCCCGAGCTGTTCAAGCCGGACCACGAGCGGTTCGAGTGCATCGCCGAGGGCGCGGCGCACCGGGTACCGCGATTCGGCGAGCTGGGCATCCGCACCTGGGTCAACGGGCCGATCCCGTTCTCACCGGACGCGGAGCCGGTGATGGGACTGGCCGAGGACCTGGACAACCTGTTGCACTGCTGCGGGTTCTCGGCCGGCATCGCGGCGGCGGGCGGCGCCGGGGACGCGATGGCCAGCTGGATCATCGACGGCGACCCGGGCATGGACCTGTGGCCCTTCGACGTGCGCCGGTTCGGCGCACCGCACAACGTGCCCGCGGTCCTCGAGACGCTGTCCGTCCAGGCCTACGGCCACTACTACGACATCGCCTACCCCAACCGGCCGGCCCACCCGCCGCGCGGGCAGCGGCGCAGCGCCGTGTACGACCGGCTGGACGAGCGCGGCGCCGTGTTCGGGGCCAAGTTCGGGTTCGAGCGGGCCAACTGGTTCGCCACCGATGCGGCGAGCAGGCATGAGACGCCCACTTTCGGCCGCAGCGAGGCGTGGCCGTTCATCGAGGCGGAGCACGAAGCAGTCCGCCAGAACGTAGGCATGGTTGACCAGAGCTCGTTCGTGAAGTTCCGCATCCGGGGCCGCGGCGCGCTCGCCACGCTGCAAAAGGTCGCCGGGGCCGAGATGGACGCGCCGGCCGGCAAGGTGACCTACACCCAGCTGCTCAACGCGCGCGGCGGCATCGAGGCGGACGTCACCGTCACCCGGCTCGGCGAGGACGACTTCTACCTGGTCACCGGCAGCGGCTTCGGCCGCCATGACGTCTCGTTCCTGCTGCGGCACGCGCCCGGTGACGGATCGGTGACCATCGACGACGTGAGCTCCGCCTACGGCGTGCTGAACGTCTGCGGTCCCCGCTCGCGCGAGCTGCTGCAGTCGCTCAGCAGCGGCGACTTCAGCAGCGAGGCGTTCCGCTACATGACCGCGCAGCACGTCGACCTGGGCTGGGCGCCGGCGCTCGCGCTGCGCGCGACCTACGCCGGCGAGCTCGGCTGGGAGCTGCACGTCCCGACGGAGTACCTGCGCGACCTCTACGACAAGGTCGTGACGGCCGGAGCGGACCTCGGCCTGCGCGACGTCGGCTACCGGGCCATCGAGTCGCTGCGCCTGGAGAAGCAGTACCTCGCCTGGGCGGTCGACATCAGGTCGGACAACAACCCCTACGAGGCCGGGCTCGGCTTCGCCGTCAAGCCGGACAAGGCGGCCCTGCTGGCCGGCCCGGCGCTGCGGGCGGTCAGGGAGGCCGGCCCGAGACAAATGCTCTGCTGGTTCTCCACTGAGCTCTCCGCCACGGGCGCCGACGTCGCCCTGCACGGCGGCGAACTGCTCGCTCATCCGGGCTCGGGCACCCAGGTGCCCGTGCGCAGCGCCGGCTTCGGGTTCACCGTCCAGCGCACCATCTTCTCCGCCTACCTGCCCGCCGCGATCGCCAAGGAGACCGGCTTCGAGGTCGAGGTCATGAACCAGCGATTCGCCGCGACCCGGCACGACCGGCCGCTATACGACCCCACGGGCGCCCGCGCCCGCTCCTGAGCATCGAAGGACCCCATGTCGGCCACCCAGCAAGAGCTCCTCATCAACGGCACCGCCATCGGCTACGGCGAACAGGAACCCATCGCGTGACTGACGCACTTCCATCCCAGGCGCGCGCCGTCGTCATCGGCGGCGGCGTCATCGGCACCAGCGTCGCCTACCACCTGGCCAAACTCGGCTGGACCGACCTGGTCCTGGTCGAGCAGGGCCAGCTGTCCAGTGGCACCACCTGGCACGCGGCCGGGCTGGTGGGGCAGCTGCGGGCGACGCAGGGTGGAACACGCCTCGTTCAGTATTCAACTGAGCTCTACCGCGAACTGGAGCGGGAAACCGGGCTGGCGACCGGGTTCAAGCGGTGCGGCGGGGTCACCGTGGCGCGGACGGAGGCGCGGATGACGCAGCTGCGGCGCACCGCGGCCACCGCCGCCGCGTTCGGCCTGGAGTGCGAGCTGCTCACCGCGGCGCAGGCGGCGGACCGCTACCCGGTCATGCGGACCGACGACCTGGCGGGGGCGATCTGGCTGCCCGGTGACGGCAAGGCCAACCCGGTCGACCTCACCGCGTCCCTGGCACGGGGCGCGCGGCAGCGGGGCGCGCGGATCTTCGAGCGCACCCGCGTGCTCGGGGTCAGCGTGCGCGAGGGGCGGGTCACCGGGGTGCGGACGGACGCGGGCGACATCGCGGCGGAGGTCGTGGTGAACTGCGCGGGACAGTGGGCCAAGCAGGTGGGCGCGCTCGCCGGGGTCAACGTCCCGCTGCACTCCGCGGAGCACTTCTACGTGGTGACCGACCCCATCGAGGGCGTGCACACCGACCTGCCCGTGCTGCGCGACCCCGACGGCTACACCTACTTCAAGGAGGAGGTGGGCGGCCTGGTGGTCGGCGGCTTCGAGCCGGAGGCCAAGCCCTGGGTCGCGCCGGATCTCATTCCGTACCCGTTCGAGTTCCAGCTGCTTGAGGAGGACTGGGAGCACTTCTCCGTGCTGATGGAAAGCGCGCTCTGGCGCATCCCGGCGCTCGCTACGACGGGAATACGGAAGTTCTACAACGGGCCGGAGAGCTTCACCCCGGACAACCAGTTCATCCTGGGCGAGGCACCGGAGGTGCGGAACTTCTTCGTCGCGGCGGGGCTCAACTCGGTCGGCATCGCCACCGCGGGCGGGGCCGGCCGGGCGCTGGCGGAGTGGATCTCCTGCGGTACGCCCACGATGGACCTCACCAGCGTCGACATCAGGCGGTTCGCCGCCTTCAACGGGAACAACCAGTGGCTGCACGACCGGGTGGCGGAGGTGCTCGGGCTGCACTACGAGATCCCCTGGCCGAACCGGGAGATGCGCACCGCCCGCCCGTTCCGCCGCTCGCCGGTCTACCACCTGCTGCGCGCGGCCAACGCGAACTTCGGCAGCAAGATGGGCTGGGAACGGGCTAACTTCTTCGCTCCGGTTGGCTCGCCAGCCGAGATCGAGTACACGTGGGGCCGGCCGAACTGGCTTCCCTGGTCCGCGGCGGAGCAGCGCGCCGCTCGTTCGGCGGTGGCGGTATTCGACCAGACCTCGTTCTCCAAGTTCCTG
The DNA here is from genome assembly GCA_036391275.1 of Trebonia sp. Classification (GTDB taxonomy): domain Bacteria; phylum Actinomycetota; class Actinomycetes; order Streptosporangiales; family Streptosporangiaceae; genus Trebonia. Next base: position 10,488 of record DASWAE010000094.1, on the reverse strand, counting down.
CTGGCCGGGCCGGACGCGGAGAACGTGCTGCAGTGGCTGTGCACGGCTGATGTTGCCGTCCCGCCGGGCAAGACCGTCTACACCGGAATGCTCAACGAGCGGGGTACGTACGAGTCAGACGTCACGCTCACCCGGCTGGCTTTTGATGAGTACCTGATCGTGAGCAGCGCGGCGACGACGGTGCGCGACGCCGATCACATCCGCCGCCGCATCCGGCCCGGTCAGCGGGCGGTGCTGACCGACGTCACCGCTGCGTATGCCGTCTTCGGGGTGATGGGGCCGCGGTCGCGCGCGCTGCTGGCGCGGCTGAGCCGGGTTGACATGAGGAACGAGGCGTTTCCCTTCGGTACCAGCCGGGTTCTTGACTTGGGGTATGCCACCGTCCGGGCGACGCGGATCACCTACGTCGGCGAGCTCGGCTGGGAGCTGTACGTGCCGGCCGAGTTCGCCGTCGGGGTGTACGAGGACCTGATGCGTTCCGGGGCGGACCTTGGCGCGGTGAACGGCGGGTATTACGCGATCGAGTCGCTGCGGCTGGAGAAGGGCTACCGGGCGTTCGGCCGCGAGCTGAACCCGGACTACAACCCGGTCGAGGCGGGGCTGCTGTTCACCTGCAAGCTCGCAACCGGGATTCCGTTCCTCGGCCGCGAGGCCGTGGAGAAGGCGGCGGCCGCGGGGCCGCGTTCCCGGCTGGTGTCGGTTGTGGCCGGCAGCCCTTCGCCGATGCTGTGGGGGGGTGAGCTGATCCTGCGCGGCGGGGCGGCGGCCGGGCATGTGACGTCCGCGGCGTGGGGTGAGACCCTCGGCCGGTGCGCCGGCCTGGCGTACCTCTGGGACGCCGGCGGCGGGCCGGTCGACGCGCGGTGGATCGGTTCGGGGGCTTATGAGGTGAACGTCGGCGGCGACGTGTACCCGGTGACGGTCACCACGAAGGCGCCGGTAGACCCGGCCGGGCACAAGATCCGGGCCTGAACGTTAGACCGGGCCAGCGGCGGTTAGCTGGACTGCCATGGCGGATTTCTCTGCGGCCGGCTCGGCGGCTGCTAACTCCACGGGCGGGGACGTGCGACACCGGGGCGGCTGGCTGCCGGGTAGCCAGGATGACCTTGAGGCGTGGCTGACTGGTCACCGGGACCGCGTGGCGGCCAAGGGCGAGCACGTCCCGCTGCACCCGGTGCTGGATGAGTTCCAGGCGCTGATCGACCGCGACCCGGTGGTGCGGCTGTACCTCAGCGAGATGATCGCCCAGGTGCCGCGGAACCGGCAGTACCGCAAGCGGCACCTGGAAAGCGTGCCGCAGCTGCTGCGGCTGATCAACGAGGTGCTGACGATGGCGCCCGAGTACAACGAGGACGCGATGGTGGTCCTGCCGCTCGGGGCGATCCTCGACTGGACCATGGGCACCCCGGCGGGCTTCGCCGCCTTCCGCGACCGGCGGATCAACGCGATGCTCAAGAAGATCCTGAACGTGTGGTGTGAGTTCCTCAGCAGCGAAGCCTCCCGCTACGTGCTCAACGACTCGCCGAACGGCTGGAAGGGCGAGGCCGCCCGGCGGGCCATCGGCATCGAGCAGTACCAGCACGACCCCGAGGATAAGTACTGGGGTTTCAGCTCGTGGAACGACTTCTTCACCCGGCGCCTGGCCGACGGCGCGCGGCCGGTCGCCGCGCCGGAGGACGACAGCGTCATCGTCAGCGCCTGCGAGTCCACCCCGTACGGCCTGGCCGTGAACGTCAAGCGCCAGGACCGGTTCTGGCTGAAGAGCCAGCCGTACTCGCTGCAGGACATGCTGGCCGATGACGAGCTGGTCGATCAGTTCGCCGGCGGAACCGTGTACCAGGCTTTCCTGAGCGCCACCAACTACCACCGCTGGCACAGCCCGGTCGCCGGGACGATCGTGCGGGCCTTCGTCCAGGAAGGCACCTACTACTCCGAGGACGACTCGGAGGGCCCGGCCGCGGTCGAGCCGCAGGTCTCGCAGTCCTACCTGGCCCATGTCGCGGCGCGGGCGATCTTCCTGATCGAAGCCGACAACCCTGTCATCGGGCTGACCGCCTTCGTCCCGGTCGGCATGAACGAGGTCTCCTCTTGCGTGATCGATCAGAAGATCCAGCCCGGCTACCACGTCGCCAAGGGCGAGGAACTCGGTTACTTCCAGTTCGGCGGCTCCACTCACTGCCTGGTCTTCCGGCCGGGCGCGATCGCCGACTTCTCCCTGACCGCCATCCCGCAGCCGCACGCGGCCGACCCGCCCCTGGTCCGGGTCCGCTCCAGGCTGGCGACCGCCGCGTCGGGGTGAACCCGGGTTCACTCAGCTTGCCGGGCGCACTCAGCTTGCCGGGCGCACTCAGCTTGCCGGTGAATCGCCTGGCGGCAGCTCAGGGGTTGCGGCCAGCTGCGCCTTCAGCGCGGCGAGCTGGCTGTCCACATCGGCTTTCCGCGCGGCTTCATCGAGTTCTTCCTGGATGTCGGCCGTGTGGCCACCCACGTCCTCGAGCACACCGGACTGCAGCAGTTCCTCCGTGGCGCCGGCCCTGGCCTGCATGGCGGCGATCTTGTCCTGCGCGCGCAGCAGCGCGTCGCCCGTGCCGCCGTAATCGCCCGCCTGGGCGACGGCGTAGTCGGCCTTCATGACTTCCTTCTGATTGCGGAAGTGGCTGACCTGCTGCTGCAGCTGGGCGAGGTTCTGCTGGAGTTTCTGTTCCTGCTCGGCCAGCTCCTGGTGCTGTGCTTCCAGCCCGTCGACCTGCTGCTGCGCGGCGGCCTGACGGGACAGCGCCTCCCTGGCCAGGTCTTCCCTGCCCTGCGCGAGCGCCGCCTGCGCCTGGTCCCCCAGGTGCGCGATCGTCTGCCGCAGCTGCGGTTCCTGCAGCTCGATCCGTTTCCGCTCGGCCGCGATCTGCACGAGCGCCTCGCGGACCCGGGTGATGTAGTCGAGCATCTGCTGATAGGAGTAGTCGAGCGTCTCGTTCGGGTTCTCGACAGCGTCAAGCGCGTTGTTGGCCTTGGCCGCGAGGATGTCGCGGGCTCTGGAGAAAAGACTCATGACGGCCTGCTCCTTGCTGATGGGCGCTGATGGGTTTTACCGCCCGCGTGGCTTGCCCGGCTGACGACCAGTATCCGCCACTGCCACCGGGTCAGGGTAGGCCGGCCGGGACGAGTGGCAGCACGGTGGGCGTAAGTCCCGGTAGGCGGCGCTGCCTGTACTTCCAGATTCTGAAGAATTAGCAGGCCCAGCACCGCTCAGCCTCCATCCCTGACCTCATCGTCGCGGCGACCGCCCGCGCCCGTGGCCTGGAGATCTTGCACTACGACCGGGACCTCGACACCATCGCCCGCTTTACCGAGCAGCCATCCCGTTGGATCGTCCCGCCCGGCGCGGTCTAGTCGGATCGGCCGCAACTTCGCTCTGTGCTGTGCGACCCGTCCGGTGGTCCCAGATGGCGCAACGTGATCGGCGGGGCCGGTGAGATGCCTGGTATTCACCTCAGTCGCCGAGCGGGAGGTTTTTCAGGAAGGGTTGTGATGTTGGGAAGCCTTTTCGGTGTGGGAGAGCACCGAAAAGGCTTCATGATCTTGCTCCGGGGCTGGGGCGCTGGTGCCTGCGAGGGTGGTGGTGATAGGGATGCCCGTTGGACCACGTTTCCGGGGGATCCTCGTCTGCCCGGCCGCCGGCAGCGCGCGGCGCGGCCGGGAACTCAGGTGAGCAGGTCGTCGCGGAGGAGTTCCATCAGCAGGCCGTCGTGGAAGAGGCCGTCGGCGCCGCGCTCGTACTGGCGCATCACGCCGACCGGGCGGAAGCCGGCCTTCGCGTAGCAGCGGATCGCCCGGTTGTTCGCCGCCGCCGGGTCGATGGTGATCCGGTGATGCCCGCGCCGCTCGAACAGGAACCGTGCGAGCAGGCTGACGGCCTCGGTGCCGACGCCGCGGCCCTGGTAAGCGGCGCCGAGGAAGATGTCGATGCCCGCGTGCCGGTACATCGGGTCTTCTTCCTCGTCGTACTGGATGCCCCCGGCGACATTGCCGCTCACGTCGACCACGAGCAGCGCGCTCGAACCGGTGCCGGCGAGCTTCGCCGCGATCTCCTCGCCGTCCTCGGGTTCTCCCCACCACCGGGTCACCGATTCTTCCGACAGGACCGCGTGCAGCGGCGGCACGTCGTCCCGGTCGCCGGTCCTGATGGTGACCTGCCGGCCGTGCAGCACCGGCCGCAGGTCACCGGCGTCATCCGTCATTGGCTGCCTCTCATCCGCAGGCCGGCTCAGTACCGCACGCCGGGGAACTGGTCGCGGGCGCGTTCGAGCTGGGCGGCCCATTCGCGGGGCCAGCCGAATGCGCGCGCGGCCGGCTTGCTCAGGTCGGCGCCGGCGGCGCCGCTGGTGAAGTGGATGTACTCGCCCCAGTTCATCCGGCGGGTGTACGTGCCATCGGGGTCGCGGGGGAAGTGCTCGGCGAGCAGCCGGAAGAACCTGGCCATGACCGCCGCCTGGCCGCAGTCCTGCCACAGCGGGTAGAACCAGTCGCGGAACCAGCGGGTGCCGCGCCGCGGGAAGTCGTCCCGGTTGCCGGTGAACTGGCGGTGGACGTGCTTGGCATGTTGCTGCATGCCGAGTGCGGTGTAGACGTCGTAGATGTAGAACTCGGCCCACTTGCTGTCGCCCCAGATCTCGTAGGCGGGTGAGCCGTGCCTGCCGTTGTTGGCGCTCTCGACGGTATGGCCGATCTCATGCGTGGGCAGTTCGGGGGCGAGGGGGTCGCTTTCCCGCCAGCTGCCGAGGCCGCAGTCGCTGACGTTGTGGTAGTCGTGCACGGGGCTGACGTAATAGCCCGCGTGGCCGCCGCCGTGGCGCCCGGCATGGAAGATGGCGTAGATGCGCGGGTCGGGGCCGAACGCCTCGCCGTACGTCGCTTTGGAGTACCGCCAGACCGCGCCGATGTAGCCGGGCAGCCAGCCGACCTCGCCGCGACGGACGTCGCGGTCCAGGTAGATCGCGCAGTCGTCGTCGCTGTAGTAGAGCTGGAGCAGCTGCCGGTGGTCGAACCAGTGCTCCTGCCAGGTCTCCGGCGGGCTGCCCGCCGGCCGCTCCCGTTCCGCTTCCATCCGGCCCTCCCGGTTTCCCGCTCCGCCTACCCACATCCTTGCCGGCCGGGCAACCGCGTAACCCTTACGTGACCTCGACGATCCGCGCCTCGACCAGGGTGGCGTCCGCGACGTGCAGCACGCCAAGCGTGCCGTGCGGCTGGCGGCGCCGGTCGGTCGGCGAGCCGGGGTTGAAGATCCGCAAGGTTCCGGCGGCGGCGTCGAGCGGAATGTGCGAGTGACCGAACACCACGAGGTCAGCCTCGGGGAACCTGGCCCGCATCCGCGGCAGCCGTCCCGTGGCGGGGCCGCTGTCGTGGATCATCGCGACCCGCAGGCCCTCCGGGGCCAGCGCGGCCGTCTCGGCCGCGCCCCAGGCGGCGACGTCGGGCTCGTCGTTGTTGCCCACGACGGCGGTCACCGGCGCGTACTGCGCCAGCTGGTCGAGCACCGCGGCGGTGCACACGTCGCCGGCGTGCAGGATCAGGTCCGCGCCGCGCAGCTGGGACGCGACCGCGGGCGGGCAGGACTTCCAGCGCCACGGCGCGTGCGTGTCGGACAGGGCGACGATCCGCATGACGGCGGCTGCCTCAGGCGCCGGCCCGGGAAAGGCGCAGCCCGAGGGACGCGAACTGGTCGAACGGCCGGTGGTAGCCGCGCTCGATGTGGTGCACGCCGTTCAGCACCGACGGCCGGTCGGCGACGGCCGCGGCGAGCACGGCGGAGAAGCCGGCCCGGACGTCCGGCAGCTCGACCTCGGCCCCGCGCAGCTTGGACACGCCGCGGATGACCGCCGAGTGCAGGGAGTTGCCGTCGTGGAAGCGGCAGGCGGCCCCGCCGAGGCAGGCCGCGAACACCTCGATCTCGCAGCCCATCTGCTGCAGCGCCGGCACGTAGACGAGGCGGTTCTCGAATACCGTCTCGTGCAGCACCGACATGCCGTTGGCCTGCGTGAACAGCACCATCAGGGGCTGCTGCCAGTCGGTCATGAAGCCTGGGTGGGTGTCGGTGTGCACCGCGGCGGGCTGCAGCCCGTCCGGGGCGGACGCAGTGATCCACTCGTCGGTGATGTCGAACCGGGTGCCCATCCTGGCGAGGGTGGTGATCGCGGTCACCAGCCGGTCCTGCGGGCAGCCGTGGACGCGTACCTCGCCGCCGGTGATCAGGCCGGCGACCAGGTAGGAGAAGGCCTCGAGGCGGTCGCCCGCCAGCCGGGTGGAGGCGGCCTTGAGCCTGCGCACGCCCTCGATGACGATCCGCCGGTCGGGGCTGAGCTCGATCTGCGCGCCCATCCGCTGCAGGAACAGCGCCAGCTCGACGATCTCCGGCTCGGTGGCCGCGTTGCGCAGCACGGTCTTGCCCTCGGCGAGGACGGCGGAGAGCAGCACGGTCTCGGTCGCGCCGACGCTCGGGTAGGGCAGGGTGATGCGCGCGCCGTGCAGCCTGGCCGCCTTGGCGCTGATCCCGGCCGGCCCGTAGCTGATCTCGGCGCCGAGGGCCCGCAGCGCCTCGACGTGGAAGTCGACGGGCCGCTGCCCGATGGCGTCACCGCCGACGAGCGGGACGAACGCCTCGCCGGTCAGGTGCAGCAGCGGGCCGAGCATCAGGATCGGGATCCGGTTGAGGCCGGTGAACGCGTCGGGCACGCGCGGCCGCACCTCGCCGCCCGGGGCGATGGTGATCTCGCCGTCCTCCCGGCTGACGTGGAAGCCGCACGCCTCCAGCATCGCCGCGGTGATGTCCACGTCACCCACGTGCGGCGCGTTGCGGATGACGCTGGGTCCGTCGCCCAGCATCGCTGCCACCATGTGCTTGGTCACGGCGTTCTTGGACCCGCGCACGGAGATGTCACCACGAAGCGGCCCTGACGGCTCAACTGCCCACGTTTGCGTCACGCCGTTCACCCTATGTGCTGCCCGGTCCGCGAGTTCCCCGCTTCAGGGAACGCGGGGCAACCGCGGTCAGACACCGACAGGATGCCAGACGGTCTTGACCTCGGTGAAGGCGCGCAGCCGGGACAGGCCGGGAGCGGCGGCCCAGTCCGTCGCGCGCGGCACGTGGACGCGCTTGACGGTCTCCGCGGCGGCCGCGCGCAGGTCGGCACGGGCGGCGGGGGCGGCGCCGGTGAGGTCGAGCGCGTTCACGTCGCGGTGCGCGGCCAGCCAGGGCGCCAGCTCGGCGGTGAAGCCGGTGAGCAGGTTCAGCACGCCACCGGGGACGTCCGAGGTGGCCAGCACCTCGGTCAGTGACACGGCGGGCAGCGGGCGGTTCTGGGAGGCGATGACGACCGCCGTGTTGCCGGTGGCGAGCACCGGGGCCACCACGGAAACCAGGCCGAGCAGGGACGAATCCTGCGGGGCAAGCACACCGACGACCCCTGTCGGCTCGGGCAGCGAGAACGTGAAGTACGGTCCCGCGACCGGGTCGGTGGCGCCGACGACCTGGGCGAACTTGTCGGTCCAGCCGGCGTAGTACACCCACCGGTCGATCGCGGCGTCGACGACGGCACGGGCCCGGGCCGCCGACACTCCCTCGGCGGCGGCGACCTCGTCGGCGAACTGGGCGTGGCGTCCCTCGAGCAGCTCGGCGACGCGGTAGAGCACCTGGCCCCGGTTGTAGGCGGTCGCGCCCGACCAGCCGGGGAACGCCGAGCGGGCCGCCCGGACGCCGTCGCGGACGTCCTTGCGCGAGGCCTGCGCGGCGTGCGCGAGCAGTTTCCCCCGCGCGGCGGCCACGGGGTAGGACCGGCCGGATTCCGAGCGCGGGAACGCACCGCCGATGTAGAGCTTGTAGGTCTTGCGCACCGCGACGCGCTCAGGGCTTACCCGGTCAGTGCCGCCGCGCTCTTCGGCAGCGCGCTCTTCGGCAGCGCGCTCTTCGGCAGGGGCGCCGCCCGGCTGCTGCTCAGACATCGAGGTAGGCCTCCAAACCGTGGCGGCCGCCCTCGCGGCCGAAGCCGGACTCCTTGTAGCCGCCGAACGGAGCGGCCGGGTCGAACTTGTTGAACGTGTTGGCCCACACCACCCCGGCGCGCAGCCGCGCGGCCATCGCCAGGATCCGCGAGCCCTTCTCCGTCCACACCCCCGCCGACAGCCCGTACGCGGTGTTGTTCGCCTTCAGCACGGCCTCGTCCGGGGTCCGGAACGTCAGCACCGACAGCACCGGGCCGAAGATCTCCTCGCGGGCGATGCGGTGCGCCTGCGACACGTCGGTGAACACGGTCGGCGCGAACCAGTAGCCGCGGTCTGGCAGCTCGCACGGCGGCGACCAGCGGACCGCGCCCTCCGCTTCGCCGGACTCGGTGAGCTCGCGGACGCGGGCCAGCTGGGCCGCGGAGTTGATCGCGCCGACGTCGGTGTTCTTGTCAAGCGGGTCGCCTACCCGCAGCGTGGTCAGCCGCCGCTTCAGCGAGCCGACCACCTCGTCGGCGACCGACTCCTGGACGAGGAGCCGGGACCCGGCGCAGCAGACCTGGCCCTGGTTGAAGAAGATGCCGTTGACGATGCCCTCGACCGCCTGGTCGACCGGGGCGTCGTCGAAGACGATGTTCGCCGCCTTGCCGCCGAGCTCCAGCGTCAGCCGCGTATCACGGGCGGCCAGCGCGCGCTGGATACCCTTGCCGACCTCCGTCGAGCCGGTGAACGCGATCTTGTCGACGCCGTCATGCTCGACGATCGCCTGCCCGACCGACGGGCCGCCCGTCACCACGTTGACCACTCCCGGCGGCAGGTCGGCCTCGGCGATGATCTCGGCCAGCACGAGCGCGGTCAGCGGCGTCGTCTCGGCCGGCTTCAGAACCACGGTGTTGCCGCAGGCCAGCGCCGGCGCGATCTTCCACGCCGCCATCAGCAGCGGGAAGTTCCACGGGATGATCTGCCCGGCGACGCCGAGCGGCCGCGGCGACGGCCCCAACCCGGCGTGCTCGAGCTTGTCCGCCCAGCCCGCGTAGTAGAAGAAGTGCGCCGCGGCCAGCGGGATGTCGACGTCACGCGACTCGCGGATCGGCTTGCCGTTGTCGAGCGACTCAAGCACCGCGAGCTCGCGTGCGCGCTCCTGGATGGCGCGGGCGATCCGGAACAGGTACTTGCCCCGTGAGGCGCCGGACAGCTTCGACCAGCGTCCCTCGTAGGCGCGCCGCGCGGCGCGGATCGCGTCGTCGACGTCCGCCGGCCCCGCCTCGGCGACCTCGGCGAGCGGCGACTCGTCCGCTGGGTTGATCGTCTTGACCGGCTCGCTGCTCCCGTCGCGGAACTCGCCGTTGACGAAGATCTGGTAGCTCGGCCGCAGCCGCGCGATCTCCCGCGACTCCGGCGCCGGCGCGTACTCGAACGTCTTGCTCATTGCTCGCCCCGCATCAGTCCACCCTGCCATCAGTCCACGGTTACGTAGTCGGCCCCGTCATAGGCGCCGGTCGCCAGCTTGTGCCGCTGCAGCAGCAGGTCGTTGAGCAGGCTGGAGGCGCCGAAGCGGAACAGCGCCGGCGTCAGCCACTCCTCCCCGGCCACCTCGTTCACCATCACCAGGTACCGGACGGCCTCCTTCGCCGCCCGGATCCCGCCGGCCAGCTTCACCCCGCGGCGCTGACCGGAGGCCGCGGCGAAGTCCCTGACGGCCTCGAGCATCACCAGCGCGACCGGCGGCGTGGCGGCCGGCGACACCTTGCCGGTCGAGGTCTTGATGAAGTCGCCGCCCGCGAGCAGCGCGAGCCACGACGCGCGGCGCACGTTGTCGAGGGTCGCCAGCTCACCGGTCTCAAGGATGACCTTGAGGTGCGCCGCGCCGCATTCGGCCTTCACCGCCACGATGTCGTCGAACACCTGCCGGTACCGCCCGGCGAGGAACGCGCCCCGGTCAATCACCATGTCGACCTCGCCCGCGCCCGCGGCGACCGCGTCCCTGACGTCGTGCAGCCTGGTGGCCAGCGACGCGCGCCCGGAGGGGAACGCCGTGGCCACCGAGGCGACCTGGACCGTTGAGCCGCGCAGCTCCCGGACGGCGGTGGCCACCAGGTCCGGGTAGACGCAGACGGCGGCCACCGGCGGCGCCCCGGCATCCGGGCGCACCGCCTTCGCGCACAGCGACCGCACCTTGCCTGGGGTGTCAGAGCCCTCAAGCGTGGTGAGGTCGACCATCGCGATCGCCATGTCGATCGCCCACGCCTTGGCCGTCGTCTTGATGCTGCGCGTGGCAAGCCCCTGCGCCCGGGCCTCCGCCCCCACCTGGTCCACTCCCGGCAGCCCGTGCAGGAAGCGGCGCAGCGAAGCGTCGTCGCGGGTGACGTCGGCGAGGCTGGGAGCGAGATGTTCAGTCAGCAAATCGGACTCCGTTGGCCACTCCACGAACTATCCTGCCGATCCTACCGTGCGGCGGCCGGCCTGCCTCGCCCCGTGGCCCGTTGGGCCGGCTAT
>DASWAE010000093.1:0-1841 GCA_036391275.1 Trebonia sp. | reverse complement strand
AAGCGCCAGACGGCTCACACTGAAGACGACGAGGTGCACGCGGGGCGGCATGACAGCGCGCCGACGGCTATGAAATGGCAGGTGCGATGCATATCATCGGGACCCTGGTGCTCATTGTGTGGCTGATCATCGGCGTTATTGGGCTCTTCGAAGTTAGCCGGGACGTTGTTACTTCTTGAATACTGCCGGTGAGGGTGTCGGGTCACAGTCCGTGGTGTGGTTCGCGTGTCCGTGAGACGGGGAAGCCCGCGGCTTCTACGATCTTGGGGTCTTCTCAGGGACTTCCAGATCGATAGAGAGCCGCGGGCATCGTGTTCCACGATACGGCGTCCGCGCTGTTCGGCGTTGCGGGACTGCGGGTTACCGACGTTGAGCCCGGGCCGGATGGCGGGGTTGAGGTGTGGGCGGTCACCGACTGCGAGGGTGCGGCTGCGTGCCCGGACTGCGGGACGGTGTCGTCGCGGGTGCATGACACGGTCGTGACGTGCCCGGCGGACGTACGCCGGGCGGGCGACCCGGTGGGCCTGTACTGGGTGAAGCGACGGCTGAAGTGCGGGAACGCGTCGTGTCCACGCAGGACGTTCACCGAGCGGGTCCCCGCGGTCCCGCCGGCCGCCCGGGTCCTGCCCCGGCTGAAGGAGCAGTGCGCGGACGAGGTCGCGGGCCGGGGCATTACTCCTGCGGAGGCAGCCCGGCACGCGGGGGTCTCATGGCCGGTCGCGCATGACGCGTTCGCCGCCAGGGCCGACGCCGTGCTGGACGCCCCGCCGGCCCCGGTCGCGCACCTGGGGATCGACGAGCACCGCCGCGGGAGGCCGCGGTGGAGGACCGACCCGGCGACCGGGGAGTACGAGCTGCTCGCGGACCGCTGGCACGTAAACTTCTGCGACCTGTCCGGGGACCAGGGCATGCTCGGCCAGGTCGAGGGCCGCACCGCCGACGACGCCGCGTACTGGCTGCTCCAGGCGCCGGCCGCCTGGCGGGACCGGGTCGAGGTCGTCGCGATCGACATGTGCTCCATTTTCCTGTCTGCCGTCCGCCGGGCACTGCCGAAAGCCGAGGTCGCGGTGGACCTCTTCCACGTCGTCCAGCTCGCGGTCAAGGCCGTCGGCGATGTCCGCCGCCGCGCCACCCGCGAGAAGTACGGCAGAAGAGGACGGGAGGGCGACCCCGAGTACGGCCTGAAAGGCCTGCTCAACCGCAACGTGGAAACCCTGTCCCCGGAGCAGTTCGCGAAAGTGATCGAGACCCTCGACTCCGACGGGCACGGCCAGCAGATCGCCATCGCCTGGATCGCGAAGGAGAAACTCCGCGCCGCGCTGCGGCTCCGGGCGAGGATCACCAGGTCACAGCCGGGCGAGCGGCAGGTCCGCGACCGGCTCTTCGCCTTTTACGACTGGTGCTCCGCCCACGAGGGCATCCCCGAGCTCATCACCCTCGCAACCACGATCGCCCGCTGGGAGCAGCAGATCGTCACCGCCGTGCTCACCGGCGTCACCAACGCTGCCACCGAGAGCCTCAACCGCATCGCCAAGCTCGAGGCCCGTCTCGCCTACGGCTTCCGCAACCCCGCCAGCCAGCGACGCCGCGTCAGGACCGCCTGCACGAGAGGAACACGACGCCCGCCACGCACAGCAACCAGGTACCCGAAACGATCAGTAACCAAGAGAAAACAGGTTCCCGGCTAACTTCGAAGAGCCGCTTAAATCTGTTGTTGCCTCACGGCGCTATCGGAGCCAGGAACGACTCAAGCAGCGACGTGTAGCGGGCATGGTCGATGTTCCAGGACTCCAGATGGCCGGCGCCGGGGAACTGGGCGAGAGTGACGAGTGCGGGCTTGG
>DASWAE010000092.1:0-19360 GCA_036391275.1 Trebonia sp. | reverse complement strand
CAGCGCTATGTCGTTGGTGTGCTTGCGCACGCCTTCGACGGTCACGATCGAGTCAATGCCGCCCCCGAAGGGGATAAGCGGCCGCAAGCGGGTGCCCTGCGGGGATGGTTGCGGCAACGGTCCGGCTAGCGGCGGCTCGCTGCCACAACCATCGGGCTGCGAGGGGGGCGCGGAGGCATGATCAGGGGCGGACTCGGGCAACGAGGTCTCGGGCAACGAGGTCTCGGGGGCAGAGGCGTCGGGGGCAGAGTGGATGGTGAGGCCGGAGAGGTCGAGGCCGTTGCGGTAGGCGAACTCCCCGAGGCCGGACAAGTAGAACTCGCGCAGGAAGTCCAGTTCGCGATCGGTCAGCGCGGTACCGCCAAGGTCGATGACCGGCGGCGCGGCCGTCTTGTAGTAGGAGACCCCGGCGAGCAGGTAGACGATCCGCGCCGCCGCTCGCGCGGCCGGGGTGTCCCAGCCCCTTCCGGGCGCGAGCGAGACCCGCTCGGTGAACTCCCGCCCGTCCAGCGAGTACCGGCCGGTCAGCAGGCCCCGCTCGCCGTCCGCGGTGAACCCCTCGTATGTGAAGACCTGGCCGCGCGCGGGCGCGGCCCCCTCGAAAGCTCCTGGTGAAGTCATCGCGAGCCGAGTTTACCGACGCGGCCGGTCCCGCGCGCCCGCCCGAACCGGTCCCGCGGCTCCGCACGCGGTCGGGAGTACCGCGGTCGCGGCCACCGCAGTGACTGTCGAGGTCAGTGGGTTCTGTGATGCCATTGATATTCGGTTCATCCGCCCAGAAGGCTAGTTTTCCTGAAGGATTGTGGTGTCATGAAGGGTTTTCGGCGTGGGAGCACCGAAAACCCTTCCGGATCATGACCTGGCCCCTGGGTGATGATGCCGCTGGGGCCGCTGGTGACAGGGAGGTCCGCCAATGACGCTTCCGGTAGCCATCGCCTGGTGACCCGCGGCCGCCGCCGACCGATTCAGGCCTGGGCGGAGGCGTAGGATTCGGCGTCGCGCAGGGCACGCAGTACGTTGCCGCCCGCCAGGGCCTTGAGGTCCGTCTCTGACCAGCGCCGCCGCCGCAGCTCGTGGAAGAGCGCCGGGTAGCGGCTCACGTCGTGCAGACCGGGCGGCAGCGCCGGGGTGCCGTCGAAGTCGGCGCCGATGCCCACGTGGCCGACGCCGGCCACCTCGCGAACGTGGTCGATGTGGTCGGCGACCTGGGCCAAGGTGGCCTCGGGCATCGGGTGCTCCTTCTCCCATTCCTGGAGCAGCCCGAAGACCTGCTCCAGGTTGCCGGGGTCGAGGCCGCGGCCCGCGGCGAACGCCTTGAGGTCGGTGAACCAGTCGGTGCACGCCTGGGAGACGAAGAACGGGACGAACGCCACCATGCACACGCCGCCGTTGACCGCCAGCCGGGCGAGCACGTCGTCGGGCACGTTGCGCGCGTTGCTTGTCAGCGCGAACGCCGAGGAGTGCGAGAAGATCACCGGGGCCCCGGCAATGTCCAGGGCCTGGTTCATCGTCGTGACGGCCACGTGGGACAGGTCGACGAGCATGCCGAGGCGCTGCATCTCCGTTACCACGTCACGCCCGAAGGCCGAGAGGCCGCCGCAGTCCGGGTGGTCGGTCGCCGAGTCGGCCCAGCCGACGTTGTCGTTGTGCGTCAGCGTCATGTACCGGACGCCGAGGGCATACAGGGAGCGCAGCACGCCGAGCGAGTTGTTGATGCAGTGCCCGCCCTCGGCGCCGAGCAGCGAGGCGATCTTGCCCGCCGCGAATGCCGCGTCCACGTCGTCGGCGCGTACCGCCAGCTGGAAGCGGTGCGGGTAGGCGGCGATCATCCGGTGCACCAGGTCGACCTGCTCGAAGACCGCCGTCACGGCCGCGTCGCCCGCCAGGTTCGCCGGGACGTAGACGGACCAGAACTGGCCGCCTACCCCGCCCTGCACCAGGCGCGGTATGTCGGTGTGGGTGCCGTCCACCCGTCCGGTCAGGCCCGCGGCGACCGGGTCCAGCGAGAACTTCTCCCGGATGACCCAGGGCAGGTCGTTGTGCCCGTCGATCAGCGGGAACCGGCTGAGCATCGCGCGGGTCAGGGACAGGGAGAGAGCGGCGCCGTCTGCAGTAACCACGACGTCAAGGCTAGCGGGCCGCTTCCGGGAGCGGGTCTGCGGCGCTGCCCGCCGCGCCTGCCATGGTGGGCGCGGCGGCGGCGTCGTCGACGAAGCAGGCGAACCCGGCGCCGAGCGCCATCAGCGCGGCGGCGACGAGGAACGCCAGGTGGTAGCCGGCCAGGTCGGCCGCGTCCGCCCCGGTCCCGGCGAGCACGGTACCGAGCAGCGCGACGCCCGCCGCGGCGCCGGCCTGACGGACGGTGTTCTGCAGCGTGGAGGCATGGCCGGTCTCCGCCGCGGTGACCGTGGCCATGTTGGCGGTCTGGGCGGGCGAGAGGGCGAAGCCGAATGAGCAGCCGGTGAAGAACATGAGCAGCGGGATCATCCAGAACGCGTCCGACGGCCCGGCCAGGGACATCAGCCCGATGGTGGTCACCGCGCCGCCCATCCCCGCCACCATCAGCCGGCGGGGGCCGGTCCGCTTGTACAGCCGGGTGGTGACCTGCACGCCGAGCATGCCGCCGAGCGCCTCGGTGAATGTGGACAGCCCGGAGTGCACCGCGGAGAAGCCGAGGCCGTTCTGCAGGTAGAGCGGCACGAGGAAAAGCGTGCCCATGAACCCGCCGCCCGCGGCGGTCATCTGGAGGCTGGTCACCCGGTAGAGCCGGTCCCGGTACAGCCGCAGCCGCAGCAGCGGCTCGGCGACGCGCCGTTCGGTGGCGATGAACACGGCGAGCAGCACCAGCCCGCACAGGCCGGTGACGAGCACGGCGGCCGATCCCCAGCCGGAGGTCGCGCCGGTCGACAGCGCGTACATGAACAGGGAAAACCCCGAGCCCGCGAGCAGGAAGCCCGGCAGGTCGAAGCGGCCGGCCGGGTGCTCGGTCCCGGCGGGGAGGAACAGCAGGCCGAGGAGCACCGCGGCCACCCCGACCGGCAGGTTGATGTAGAAGATCCACCGCCAGGACAGGCCGTCGACGAGCGCGCCGCCGATCACCGGGCCGAGCGCGGGCGCGAGCAGCGTCGGCACGATCAGCACCTGGTTGGCTTTGATCCGCTCGGCCGGCGGGAACGCCCTGGTGATCATCGTCATGCCGACCGGGACCAGGGTTCCGCCGCCGAGCCCCTGCAGCGCGCGGAAGGCGACCAGTCCCGGCAGCGTGGTCGCCAGCCCGCACAGCGCGGACGCCACGGTGAACACCGTGATCGCCCCGAGCAGCACGTTGCGGCCGCCGAAGCGGTCACCGATCCACCTCGAGGCGGGCATCGCCACGGCGAGCGTCACCAGGTAGGCGGTCACCACGCTGCTGACCGAGCCGATCGGCACCGCGAAGGACCGCGACAGCGTGGGCAGCGCGACGTTGACCACGGTCCCGTCCATGATGTTCATGAACATGGCCGCGACGAACACCGCGCTGACGACGGCCTTCTGGTTGACCGAGCGAACCGGGAGGGAAAACCTCACAAACTAGAAGAAGATCAGGAAAACTGTATTTCTTCCATGGCAGCGGCCCGCGACGTGCGTCACACGCGCTGTTTCCTGCGCCGCCCGCCTAGGGAGCCGTCGGCCGCTGAGACCCCCGCCGGCGGCGTGGCGCCCGCCGCGGCGCCTCCCTTCCGCTTGCGCGGGCCGATGGTGGAGAGCCGCAGGCGCGCGATGACCATCCAGACGATGCCGAGGACGATCATCGCGGCGATGCTGGCCAGCCAGTGGGACGCGTCGTGCGTCCACAGCGCGTCGGGCTTCTGGCCGTTGGGACCCTGCTGGACCGAGGACTGGATGACGTTCAGGTTGACCGTCGAGGCCACCGCGCCCAGGCCCCAGCGGGCCGGCGCGATCATCGCCACCGAGCCGATTGCCCCGGTCAGCGGGAAGAGGCCGCCGGAGAGCGCCACCTGGACCATGGTGACACCGACGAGGATCGGCATGGTCTGGTCGCCCTTGGTCACCAGCGTGGAGATCGCCAGGCCGATGAGCATGGAGGTCACGGAGAGCACGGCGAGCGCGATGAAGATCTCGATGATCGCCGGGCCGGGGATCACCACCCCGCTTGACGGCATCTTCACCCCGAGCAGGCCGACAAGCGTGACGATCAGGCTCTGCAGCACGCTGATCACGCTGAGCACGAGGACCTTGGAGAGCAGGTAAGCGGTCGCCGACAGCCCCACCATCCGTTCTCGCTCGTAGATGTCGCGTTCCTTGATGAACTCGCGGATCGACAGCGCGGTCCCGGACAAGATCGAGGACATCACCAGGATCATGATCATCTGGGTGGCGGTGACGTTGAGTCCGGGCGCCGGGGTCGACTGGACCAGGCCGAAGTGGTTCGGGGTAGCCCGGACCAGGGCGCCGAGCAGGATCGGCATCAGCACGGTGGTGGCGAGGAAGACCCGGTCCGCCGCCATGACCCGGCGGTACCTGCGGGCCATGGTGAAGATCTGGTCGAAGCTGCTGCGCTGCTTGGGCCGTGGACTCTGCTGGCCCTCCGGCCGCCCCGCGTCGAGCCGCCGCTGGCGGACGGAGATCGGGGTGGCCACGTACTTCACGAAGTCCGGCGACGCACGGTACTCGGCGGCGAAGTCGCGCTCGGGCTCGTCGGCGAACCGCTGGAAGACGTCCGCCCAGTCGCCGGCGTTGAAGTACTTCAGTCCCTCGCCGGGCGGCCCGAAGTAGGCCATCTTGCCGCCAGGCTGCAGCACGATGAGGCGGTCGCACTGGTCGATCAGCTTCGACTCGACGTCGTGGGTGATGACGATGACCGACTGGCCCGTCGCGGCGTCCTTGTTGGCCATCTTCCGCATCTGCGCGAACATGTCGCGCTTCAGGTGCGGGTCGAGCGGCGAGGTCGGCTCGTCGAGGAAGAGCAGCGACGGCTTGGTCAGCAGCTCCATGCCGATGTTGACCCGCTTCTTCTGGCCGCCGGACAGCCGGTCGATCCGGGTGTCCGCGTGCCTGGTCATCGACAGCTCGTCGAGCACCTCGCCGACCCGCTGGGCGCGCTCGGCCTCCCCGGTGTCCGGCGGGAAGCGCAGCTCGGCCTGGTAGCCGAGCGCGGTCTTCGCGGTGAGCTGGTCATGCGTGACGGACTCCTGCGGCACCAGGCCGATGCGCTGCCGGAGCTCGTCGTAGTTCTCGTACAGGTCGCGGTAGTCGTAGAAGACGTTGCCGGTGGTAGCGGGCCGCTTCCCGGTCAGCGCGTTGAGCAGGGTGGACTTGCCCGCGCCGGCCGGGCCGATGACCGCCATCATGGACCGCTCGGCGAGCGGGAACGTGATCCCGTCGAGCAGCACCTTGTCCTTATGCCCGTCGTGCACCACGACCTGCAGCTCGTGCGCCTCGAAGGTGGCGCGCCCGTCATCGACGTACTCGATCAGCTCGCCGCCGATCAGCCGGAAGGTGGCGTGGCCGATGGCGATGATGTCGTTGTCGGTCAGGTCGGCCTGGTTGACCCGGGTGCCATTGACGAACGTGCCGTTGTGGCTGCCCAGGTCGATGATCTGGTACCGGCCGGTCGCCGACTGCCGCAGCTCGGCGTGCTGCTTGGACACGCCGAGGTCGGACACCACGATGTCGTTGTCCGGGCGGCGGCCGATCTTCATGATCTTCTGGACCCGGATCTTCGACGTCGGCTCGCGCAGCACGCCGGGCATGAACGTGGTGTCGTTCGGCCCGAGCCCCGCCCGGTTCCCGCCGTCCATGCCCCCCAGGCCCGCCACCTGGGGGCGCTCCGGCGCGGACAGCTCGAAGCGCAGCACCGGGCCGTCCTCCGGGTGCCCGAAGTGCACCACGTACGGCTTGCTGATCTCCAGCCGCATGATCCGCTCGGAGCCGAGGAAGGTGCCGTTGCGGCTGCCCCGGTCCTCGAGCACCCAGACCGGACCGTCGGCGCGGAGCACCGCGTGCTCCCACGACACGCGCGCGTCGACCAGCGGGATGTCCGCCTGCTCGTCCCGCCCGATCCGGTACACCTGGCCGCTGTCTAGCCGGTGGGTGTGACGCACCGTGCGCACCAGCAGCGGCGGCGCGGCATGTGAACTATGTGCCACTTGATTTCCCCACCGCTGAATTCCTCCCCGCTCATGCAAAATATGCCCGACTCGGGCCTAAGTCTGGTCAAGAGTCTAGGGCCAGGACGTGATTTCCGGAATCTGGTGAACTATAACTACGAGCGAGACGCTTTCACGCGCGTGTAGATATCTGTCGATGCCGGAATTCGACAGCCCAGACCTGGGGGCCGACCATGAGCGCAGATCCCAACCAGCCGGCGCAGCAGCCTGCCCGGCGGTCGCCCGAGCCGCCCGATGAGCCTGCCCCGCCGACGGTCCGGATGCCCGTGCAGCCGGCCGCGCAGGACCCGGCCGCCGCGGCACCCGGCCGGATGCCGCCCGGCGGGATGCAGCCCGGGCGGGTTCCGCAGTCCGAGCAGCAGCCGCCCCCCGGGCAGTGGCAGGAGCCGGCGACCCAGCCCGCCCCGGCGTGGCAGCCGGCGCCGCCCAAGGCGCCGCAGGGCGGCGTCGCCCAGGACCCGATGCCGCCCACGCAACGGCTGCAGGACCCGCAGCCGCAGTGGCAGCAGCGGCCGCAGTGGCAGGAGCCGCAGGACACGCCGCGGCCGGCGCCCCAGGCGATGCCGCAGTGGACCCCGACGCCACCACAGCCGCCGCAGCCGGGGGTCCAGCCCGGGGCCCAGTGGGGGCCGCAGCCGCCGTCACCGCGGTTGCGCCGCGGCCGGCGGCGGCGCCGCACGCGGCGCTCGGTCATGGTCACCTTCACCGTGCTGGTGATCCTGATTGTCCTGGTCATCGGCGACCGGGTGGCGAACGCGATCACCGAGAACGCGTTCGCCAGCCAGTTCCAGTCGCAGGGGGTCCCGGTCAAGCCGTCGGTCAGCATCGAGGGCTTCCCGTTCCTCACCCAGCTCGCGGCCAAGGACTTCAACAAGGTTGACATCTCGGCCAGCAACATCCCCGTTAACCTCCCCAGCGGGGGAAGCCTCTCCATCACCAGCGTCCACGCGACGGTCACCGGCCTGCACATCAGCGGGTACTCGACCAGCGCGAACGCCAAGGTCGACCACATCACCGCGACGGCGTTCGTCTCGTTCGGCTCGCTCGCGGCCGCGGGCAGCCTCGGCGGCACCGGGGTCACCCTCACGCAGGCCGGGCCGAACACGGTGAAGATCACCGCCGGCATCGGCGGCATCGCCTCCGACAGCGAGGAGGCGCGGATCACCCAGACCGGGCCGCAGACGATCAGCATCAAGATCCTCGACACCGGCGGGCTCGGCGGGCTCCTCGGCTCGATCGGCTTTAACTCCTTCTCCTTCAGCCTCCCGAAGGTGGTGCCCGCCAGCCTCCGCATCACCGGGCTCACCCTCAACTCCCAAGGGCTCACCGTCTCGGCCGCCGCGTCCAACGCCGTCTTCAACCAGGGAAAGTAGCCCCACGGCGGCGAATAAGGCGGGCTCACCCGAGACGATGCGGGGTCAGAGCCGTCTCGGTCCAGGTATAAACGACAAGGACGGCGAAACCACGGAAGCAGATACCTCCGCGGCTTAAAAGGGGGGTACGGGGGTTGTCCCCCGGGGGAGAACAACGTGACCGACTACCAGCCGCGTTCACGGAGCGGCTGGCCGGCGCAGCCGCCCGCGAGCGGCCCCGGCCAGGGTGGCTACGATCCGACGGCGCAGTGGCAGCAGCCAGTCCCGCGGCCGCCCGCCCCGCGGCAGTTCACCCCGCGGCGCCGGCGCGGGCGCCCGCTCGCCTGGCTCACCGCCGTGCTCGTGGTGCTCTTGGTCGCCTTCGGCATCGGGGACCAGGCAGCCCGATCCTACGCCCAGAACCGGGTCGCACAGCAGATCCAGACCTCGGCCGACATGAGCGCCAAGCCGTCGGTCAGCATCGAGGGCTGGCCGTTCCTCACCCAGATCGCCGCGCACGACCTCAAGGCGGTCGACATCAAGGCGGACAACGTGACCGCCAACAGCGGCAAGCTGACGTTCAGCTTCACCGCCAAGGCGACCGGCGTGCACCTGAACTCCTCGTTCACCGGCGCGACGGTCGGCCACATCAACGGGCAGGCGGTCCTCCCGTTCGCCAACGTGGCCAGCGTGCTCGGCCTGCCAAGCGGCACCGTCACGCTCACCGCCGACCCGGCCGACGGGCCGAACGCGCTCAAGGCTGACGCGGGCATCGCCGGCAGCGTGACCGGGACGGTCACGCTGGCCGGCCCGGCCAGGATCGTTATCCACCTGAACTCCGCCAGCGGCCTCGCCTCGCTGCTCGGCGGGATCGCGGGGCAGACGTACAGCATCACCATCCCGCGGCTGCCCGCGGGGCTGACGGTTAAGTCCGTCACAGTAACCAGCCAGGGCATCGTCGCAACCGCATCAGCGAGTAACACGACCCTCACCGAGTAACCATCGGACGACAACTTGAGGCCGTGCTGACGCCCTGTGTCCCGAGAAGTGACAGCAGTCACCAGCAAGCCATGACATATTGGTCTATACAGGACTAAGGGGAAGAATCGGAAGCGCTCTCAGTTCAACCGCCGGGTGCCCCATAATGAGCGGGAGCGCGCCGTGCACAAAGATTACAGGAGTCGCCCGTGACATCCGGCAAGAAGGTCAGCCGAAAGGCAACGCCGGCTAGCGTGGAACCAAGCACGTCGGTGCGAACCCTCATTCTGGGAATCGACCGTAGCGGCCGAATTGTGCAACACGACCGCACGGCTCCCAAGATTCTCGCACGGGACACGGACGATCTTCTCGGAGTTCACCTCAGCGACATCACCGCCAACCCATCGGATAAAGCCACCGGCCTCGCCATCTCCATCCTGCTTGAGGCCATGAAGTCCGAGCGTGAAGGCAACGCGGTGCTAACCATCGCGCTGGCGGGCGGCCAGAGCGCCGACGCCGTGGTCACCGCCAAGCCGGTGCAGGCCGGCACAAGCGACGTCGCCGCGTTCGTGATCATGCAGATCCCGGTCCCGTCCGCCGAGCGGTTCGTCGACCCCGCGCTGATGCGCGACATCCTGCTGCGCGACACGGGCGGGCCGGTCGAGGAGGACACCCTCGACTTCAGCGACCTCGCGAAGAAGATGACGGCGCAACTGGTGCCCGCGTTCTGCACCGCGGCCGAGGTGCTCGTGCTCGAGTCGCTCATCGGCGAGAACGAGGTACCCGGGCACGGCACGGCCGCGAACGTGCCGCTGCGCCGCCTGCACCTGCGTCACGACCAGGACAACCCGGCGTGGAACTCCGCGTTCCCGGTCGGCGAGATCCTCCGCTACCCGGCCGGCTCCCCCTACACCCGGGCCATCGAGGCCGGTCAGTGGATCCTCGAGCACAACATGACGGCGGATACCGCGAAGAAGCTCGCGAAGTCCTGGCGGCGCAACCCGGTCGGCGGGCTGCTCTCCGATGTGTCCATGCTGATCGTCCCGGCGATCTTCCGCGGGACCGTGCTCGGGCTGTTCTGCTGCTTCCGCGGGCCGGGCACCCGCCGGTTCGACCGCTACGACGCCGAGATGGGCATGGAGTTCGCCACCCGGTCGGCGGTGTTCTTCAACCACGCGACCCGGTACAACCGGGAGCACGCCACCGCGCTGACCCTGCAGCGCGCCATGCTGCCCACCGGGCTCACCTACCCCTCTTCGGTCGAGGTCAGGCACCGTTACCTGCCCGGCAGCGAGCTGGTGGAGGTGGGCGGCGACTGGTACGAGTCGATCCGGCTGCCCGGGGCGCGGGTCGCGCTTGTCGTCGGCGACGTCGCCGGGCACGGGGTGCGCGCCGCGGTCACCATGGGGCGGCTGCGCACCGCCATCCAGACCCTCGCCATGCTCGAGCTGCCGCCCGCGGAGTCACTGCAGCAGCTCGACGAGCTCATGAACAACATCGGCGAGCGGGAACCGCACTTCGCCACCTGCGCGTACGCCGTCTATGACGGCGTCACCGGCGAGATCGAGCTCGCCGTCGCGGGCCACCTGCCGCCGCTGCTGGTGCACCCGGACGGCCGCAACGAGTACCTTGAGGTCACTCCCTCGCCACCGCTCGGCATCGGCAACGGCGTGGTGGACACGCAGGTCATCGGCGTCGCCGACGGGTCGCTGTTCGTGCTGTACACCGACGGTCTGGTCGAGTCGCGTGACCGGGACATCTCCGACGGCCTTGACCGCCTCAGGGCCGCCTTCGCTGAGGGCGCGCCGGAGAAGGACCTGGAGGACCTCTGCAAGACCGCGCTCGAAGGCGTGTACACCGACGCCAAGCGCGACGACATCGCGGTGCTCATCGCCAAGCTGCGGCGCATCCCCGAGGACCACCGGGTCTGCTTCCAGCTCGAGCCCAAGCTGTCCGCGGTACGGGACGCCCGGTCACTGATCCGCGACCCGCTCAAGCGGTGGGGCCTTGAGGACCTGACCGACAGCAGCGAGCTGCTCGTCTCCGAGCTGGTCACCAACGCGATCAAGTACGCCAACGGCGAGGTGCTGCTCCGGCTCATCCTCGAGCCCGACTCCCTCGTCTGCGAGGTGCACGACTCCTCGCCCGCGCTGCCCCGCGTGCTGCAGGTCGACAAGGACGCGGAGAACGGCCGCGGCCTGCACGTGGTGCAGCAGATGTCGTCCCGCTGGGGCGCGCGGCGCACCCTCACCGGCAAGGTCGTCTGGTGCCAGCAGGCGGTACCAGAGGAGATCACCGAGGCGATGCGGTCCACGATGCCCGACCCCCTCGTGGCGATCCCAGCAGGCTGAAGGGAACAACACGCCCTCGTTCGGAATCATCTTGAATAATCCCGAACGAGGGCATGCCGCGCCGTAGCCCCGGCTGCTATTCCACCGTGACGCTCTTGGCCAGGTTGCGGGGCTTGTCGATGTCCCGGCCCAGCTTCGCGGCGGCGTGGTAGGCGAGGATCTGCAGCGGGATGTTGAACAGGATCGGCTCGAGCTCGGGCTCGGCCCGCGGCACCCGGATGGTCGCGTCGGCCAGGCCGTCGGGGATGCCGGCGCTCGTCAGCGCGATGACCGGGCCGCTGCGCGCCTTGATCTGCTCGATCGTGGAGATGTTCTTGGCGATCAGGTCATCCGACGGGACGATCACCACGCTCGGCATCTCGGGCTGGATGAGCGCGAGCGGGCCGTGCTTGAGCTCGCCGGCCTGGTAGGCCTCGGCGTGCACGTAGGAGATCTCCTTGAGCTTCTGCGCGCCTTCCCGCGCCACCGGCCAGCCGCGGACCCGGCCGATGAAGAACATGTGGTTCGCCCCGGCGAACTCGTGCGCGATGGCAGCGATCTCGTGTTCCGAGCTGAGGATCGCGTCCACCTGGGACGGCAGGCTGCGCAGGCCGGCGACGATGCGCGCGCCGCTGGCGGCGGACAGGTCGCGCACCCGGCCGAGCAGCAGGGCGAGCAGGGCGAAGGTGACCGTCATGTTGGTGAGCGCCTTGGTGGACGCCACCGCGACCTCGGGGCCCGCGTGCAGGAAGATGCCGTGGCCGCACTCGCGCCCGATGGCGCTGCCGACCACGTTGACGGCGCCCATGACCTGGCCGCCCTTGCGCTTGAGCTCCTGCACGGCCATCAACGTGTCGCTTGTCTCGCCGGACTGCGAGACGGCGACGTACAGCGTGTCCGGGTCCACCACCGGGCTGCGGTAGCGGAACTCGCTGGCAGGCTCGGCGTCGGCGGGGATGCGCGCCAGCTCCTCCACCAGGTTCGCGCCCATCTGGCCCGCGTAATAGGCGGAGCCGCAGCCGAGGAACTTGACCCGCTTGATGCCGCGCAGCTCACGGGCGTCCAGGCTGACGCCGCCGAGCTTCGCGGTGGCGAACCGCTCGTCAAGGCGGCCCATGACGGCGCGGCGGATGGCGTCCGGCTGCTCGTGGATCTCCTTGCGCATGTAGTCGCTGAAGGTGCCGAGGTCGTAGTCGTCCGCGTCCGCCTCGACCGTCGTCGGCGTCTTGACACTGTGATCCGCTGAGCCGGTCAGCGTCGTGGTGCGGAAGTCGGTCGCCGTGATCGTCGCGACCTCGCCGTCCTCCAGGTAGATGACCTGGCGGGTGTAGCGGACAAGGGCGGCGATGTCGGAGGCGACGAACATCTCGCTCTCACCGAGGCCCAGCACGATCGGCGAGCCGTTGCGGGCGACCACCAGCTGGTCGGGGTGCTTGGTATCGAGGAAGACGAGCCCGTAGGTGCCCTCGACGCTGCGCAGCGTCCGGATGACGGCGTCTTGCAGCGTGGTGTCCTCGTCCTCGCCGAGCGCGGCGGCCACCATGTGCGCGAGCGCCTCGGTGTCGGTGTCGGTGACGAACCTGACGCCCTGGGCGGTGAGCTGGGCGCGGAGGGACTCGGCGTTCTCGATGATCCCGTTGTGCACCACGGCGATCCGGTGCCCCGCGTCGGTGTGCGGGTGCGCGTTGACGTCGTTCGGCTCGCCGTGGGTGGCCCAGCGGGTATGGCCGATGCCGATCGTGGCCTTGGTCTGCTTCGCGTCGAGCTTGTCCCGCAGGTCCTGGACCCGGCCGGCCGTCTTGGTGACCTGCAGCCGACCCCGGTGGACGACGGCGAGGCCAGCCGAGTCGTAGCCCCGGTACTCAAGCCGGCGCAGCCCCTCGACAAGCACGGGGGTCGCGTCGCGCTTGCCGATGTATCCCACGATTCCGCACATCGGTTGCTGGTCCTCTCTCCGCTAGCCGTAGACCATGCGGCGCAGCTGGCGCTCCGACGCCTCAGGCGTCCGGAACCTGCGGTTGCGCAGCTCGCCCGCGATCTGCGGCCAGATGTCGTCGTTCTTCCTGTTCCTGCTCTTGAGGTCCTGGTGACGCCCGACGACGTACTCTTCGACCGTCTGGCCGAAGTACGCCATCACGTCCGCCACGACCCGCGTCGCGGTCGCCTCGTCAAGCCCGGTGCTCATCGCCACGTGTCGGACCAGGTCCTGCGGATAGGGCGCGTCCCGCGCCTGAGGCTCACTCATTACGCCGTTATCTTGCCAGGAGGGCGGCTTTCAGGCAAATTTCTGCCCGATTTCGGGCAGGAAACAGGGACTTAAGTTCCAGAAAGAGTTAGGGCCGATCGTCGCGTATGTGGGCGGGGAGCATGCGACGACCGGCCCGTAAGCGAATCGCCAGCGACGACGAAATCGTTACGCCCTCGTGCTCGGCTCGCGAGACTCGCGGCTCCGCGAGCCGGGCCGGGGGCACGGCGCGGAGCGCACGCGGCACGGCGCGGGACGGTGGCGGCACGGCGGGCAGGACCTGCGGCTCGGCGTGCGGGGCGGAGCGGGCGAGGACGGCGAGCGCGACGCTGGCGACGAGCACGGCCAGGCCGGCGGCGAGCGCGCCGGCCACACCGGTCCGCGGCGTCTCCCCGAGCAGCCCGATGCCGATGGCCACGCTGGTCACCGGGGTGACCGCGGCGATGACCGGCAGCGTGACCATCGGCCGGCCGGCCTGGTAGGCGGTCTGCGTGAGCAGCACGTTCCCCGCGCCGCAGACGGCCACCGCGTAGACCGTCCATGAGGTGAGCAGCGCGGCCGGGCCGTGGCTGGCCACGTGGGAGAACGCCATGGTGACCACCGCCGAGCACGTGTCCGCCAGGCCCGCGGCCACCGCGAGCAGCAGCGCACGGCTGCGGCCGGCGGCGCGCAGCCCGGCGGCGGCGGCCACCAGCGCGGCGCCGCCCGACACGGCGGCACCCAGCGCCGCCGCCACGCCATAGTCCAGGTGGCCGGAACCGCCCCGGTGGCCGTGATCCGGCGCGGTCAGCGCAAGGAACGCGGCGACGGCCAGCACCACGGCCAGCGCCGCGGCCCAGGACGCCCGGCCGAGCGGGCGGCCGGACCAGAACCGAACGATGATCACCGCGACGATGAGCTCACCCGCGACGAGCATCTGCACGGTCGCCAGCGGCCCCGATCGCAGCGCGACGGCGTGGGCCGCGAACCCGCCGACCTGAACGGCGATCCCCAGCAGCCACAGGGGCTGTCGCGCCAGCAGGAACAGCAGCCGGGGCCGTCCCGCCGACGACTCCGGCGCAGCGGCCGCCTGCCGCTGCTCCACCGCGGCCCCGGCCCCGTACAGCACGGCGGCGGTCAGCGCGGTCACGATCATCACCATCACGGACACCACGCTAGAGGCGATGCATCGCGTCAAGCCATCCGGATAGTCCCCCATTCGCCGTAGGGTTAGCCCCCCTTTCTGCCGGGGGCACCCTCCCCGCCGCCCGCTGGAAATGCGCTACGGCCACATCAGTACGACACGGAATCGTAACGGTACGGACAGCTACGGGGCAGGTGGCGTATACCGGGGTGAGTGAACCCAGATGGAGCCCTCCGGCGACGCCGGACCCCTGTCGCGGCGCTCGCCTCCTACCACCGCTGCCAGGACCGGATGACGCGTACCTGGGCGGACTTCCAGTCCAAGCGGTGGGAGCGTCTCGCGCAGCTGGCGCGCTCGGGCACGGCCGCGGAAAAGGTAGCAGTTGACATCCTCGAGGACCTGTTCACGTTGGTCCTCGACTGGCGCCAGTCCGAGGTGCACCACCAGGCCGGCCACGCGGGCCTGGCGCTCACCCGGCTCGGCGCACGGCAGCTCATCGTCGAGGTCACGCGACCGGGCGCACTGGCCTGGAACGAGCGTGCCATCGACGTCGCGCTGGCCCAGGCACACCGGGTCGCCGACGGGCAGCGCGCCGAGGCCGTCGCGATCAGCGACGGGATCATGCTCTACGCGCGGGACCTCATCCCGGGCGGTCACCGGGACAGGCTGTTCGCCAGGCTCGACGAGCCGTGGGCGCCGGAAGACCTCTGGTGGCTGAGCGTCGACGGGATCTACCGCCCGCGCGAGGACGCGGCAGGACGTGGCCTGCACCTCCTGCCGTTCGCGGCGGCGGGCGAGCACTCCGACTTGCGGTAATCCGGTTGCGGCCGCCGCGCGCGGCTCGGGAGGCTGGCAGGCATGACCATGGACGCGCCGGCGCATGAGTTTGCCCCGCTGTTCCTGACGGAGCGGCAGCGGCTGCTCGAACTGCTCGCCGGACTTGACCCGGCGGACTGGCAGCGGCCGTCGCCGTGCCCAGGCTGGACCGTCCTCGGACTGTGCGCGCACCTGGCCGGGGACGATCTCAGCTTCCTGGCCAGGCACCGGGACGGCCATTACGGTACGCCAGGCCCGGAGCGTGCCAGCGAAGAAGAGTTCATCGCCTGGCTCGACGCCATGCAGGACGAGTGGGTCACCGCCGCGCGACGGATGAGCCCGCGCGTCGTGCGCGACCTGCTTGCCTGGTCCGGGCCGCAGGTCGCCGAGACCATGCGCGCGCAGGACCGGTCCGCGCGCACCGCGAGCGTGTCGTGGGCGGGCGCCGGCCCGGTCCCGGTCTGGCTGGACCAGGTGCGTGAGCTTTCTGAGTACTGGATCCACCGCCAGCAGCTGCTCCAGGCGCTCAGCCGCCCCAGTGACCTGCGCGAAGACCTCGCCGGGCCGGTCCTTGACGGCCTGCGCTTCGCCTACCCGTTCCGCCTCGGCGCTCATCGCGGCGAGCCGGGCGACACGGTGACCATCTCCGTGTCGGGCCCGGTCGCGCGGACCTGGTTCCTTGTCGCCGTCCCGGCCGGATGGGAGTTCCGTGACGAGCCCGGCCCACAGGGCGTCGCCGCCATGACCATGACCACCGAGCAGGCCTGGCGGCTGCTGACCAACAACCTGCCGGCGGCCGAGCGCTCCCGCATCACGGCCGCGGGCGACCCGACGATCCTCGCCGTCCTCGACCGGACCCGCGCGATCATCGGCCTCCCCCGGTGACCGTTCCCGCGGCAGCGGAAGCGCCTGTCCCCCGCCTCAGGCCGCGCGATGTGGTACCGCAGCGAGCCGTGTGACGGAAGGGACGACTGGTCGGTTTCAGCGTCGCTGCGAGGACGGCGCTGGCTCAGCGCGCGAAGACGTCGCGAGCGGCCTGGCGGCCGGATTCGAGGCCGGCCGCGAGGAGCTTGGGGTCGGTAGTCAGCCGGCTAACCGGCGGGACCGAGGAGGGCGGGTAGATCATGAGGGCCTTGCCCTCGACCTCATGCAGCTTGATGCGGGCGACGTCGGCGGCGGTGCGGACGGGCCGGGTGAGCAGGGCCGTGCGCAGCTCAAGGGACTCGCGGCGCAACGCGGTCCGGGCGAGGAAGCGGCTTGACCGTGGCACGCGCGGCGGCTTGGCGCCGTTCCGGCCGGGTGAGCCGGCCAGGCCGTTCGAGGCACCGTCCGGCACGCCGGCGGATGCGCTGTCCGCGGCAGCGGGCGGACCGTTCTCTGCGTCGCCGGCGGCCCCGCCGTTCAGGTCATCCAGATCGTCTGCTTGCGGGTCCACCTGCTCCGGGGTGAGCGGCCGGCGCGAGCGCAGCAGCAGGACGTGGGTCGCGCCCTGGGCGAGCGGCGTCCGGAACGGGATCGACTCGGCGACGCCGGCGTCGTAGAAGCGACGGCCGCCGAGCTCGACCGGCGGGCCGGCCAGGAAGGGCAACGAGGCACTGGCCCGCAGCGCCAGCCGCAGCTCGACCGGCCCGGCAATCATGGGCCGCAGGTCCGTCGACTCCCCTGTCTCCGCGTCCGTGCCCAAGGGGTGGTACTCGATCGGACTGGCGAGCACCGAGTCGAAGTCCATCGGGAACTCTGTCTGGTACACGACCTCGACCAGCGTGTGCACGTCCACCACGGGCCGGCCGCGCAGCAGCGAAGACCAGCGGATCAGTGTCTTCGCGTAGTCCGGATCTGCCCAGCCGCGCAGCCCCTCCGGCGTGGAGCTCAGCAGCCACGCCCCGGTAATCGCCCCCGCCGAGGAGCCGTACACCGCATCGAACGCGGAAACCACGCCGAGCTCGTGCAGCGCCAGCGCCATCCCGGCGGAGACGGTCCCCCGCATCCCGCCACCCTCGACCGAGAGCACGATCCGGTGCGGATCATCACGATGACCGGGCCGGCTCCCCGTCCGCACGCGTTCTTCGATGAGCTCAAGGACTTGGTGCACCCTGGCAACCGTACCCGCTGCCGGAGAGGGGAACGGGGCGCAGCTTTAGCCGGTGGTGATCCCTTCCTGGAGGGAGCGCAGCGGGGCCGGGAGGTCGCCCTCGTGGACGACCGTGAGCCGGTGCGTCGCGCGGGTGACCGCCACGTACAGGTCGTGGGCGCCGTTCTGCGACTGGGCGAGGATGCCGGACGGGTCCGCGACGATCACCCGGTCGAATTCGAGTCCTTTGGCCTGGGAGACGGTGAGCAGCGCGGCGGCGGAGTCGAGTGACTCGGGCCGGTCGCCGGGGACGGCCTCGGGGACCGCGGGCGCGAGGGAGCCGATCAGCGCGTCCGGCGCGATGACCGCCAGGCGGCCCGCGTCCGGCCCGCCGATCTCGGCCAGGTCCGCGCGGAGGCGGGCGGCCACGCAGGCGGCCAGGCCGCCGGCGCCGGCCCGGACCGCCGCCGGGCCCACGCCCTCGGAGCGGACCGAATGCGGCGCCCGCTCGGCCGGGGCGACCGAGGCGAGGACATCGCCCGCGACCGCCATGATCTCCGCCGGGGTGCGGTAGTTGACCGTGAGGCGCTCCTCGCGCCAGCGACGGCCGACCAGCGGGGTGAGCATGTCCTTCCACGAGGTCGCGCCGGCCGGCGAGCCGGTCTGCGCCACGTCGCCGACCACGGTCATGGACCGGGCCGGGTTACGCCGCAGCACCATCCGCCACGCCATCGGCGACAGCTCCTGCGCCTCGTCGATGATCACGTGGCCGTACGCCCAGGTGCGGTCGGCGGCGGCGCGCTCGGCGGTGGAGAACGCCACCCCGCCGTTGGTGTTCCAGTCCGACAGCCGCGCGGCGTCGAGCATGCCGAGCTGGCCCACCGTCATGGAGAACTCCATGCCCTGGACGATGGCCGAGTCGAGTACCTCCTGCGCGTACTCCTGCTCGGCGCGGCGGGCGCGCTCGGCCGCGCGGCGCGCCGCCTGCTGGGCGGAGTCGTCGACACCGAGCAGCTCCGCGGCCTCGTCGAGCAGCGGGACGTCCGCCACCGTCCAGCGCGACGGGTGGCCGGGGCGGGCAAGCCGCTCTCGTTCGGCGGCATCGAGGACCGAGCCGGCGGCGGACCTGATCGCTCGCGGCGACCGCAGCAGGGCGGCCAGCAGCATTTCCGGTGTGAGCAGCGGCCACAGCGCGTCAAGGGCGGCGTTGACCCCGTCGGTGTCCCACAGGCGGGCGCGCGCGTCGGGCAGGTCCTCGGCGTCGAGCGGGCGGTTGAGCACCCGTGCCTCGGCCCGGGCGAGGTTGGTGAGCAGCTC
Source organism: Trebonia sp. (assembly GCA_036391275.1). GTDB lineage: Bacteria > Actinomycetota > Actinomycetes > Streptosporangiales > Streptosporangiaceae > Trebonia. Next base: position 958 of record DASWAE010000092.1, on the reverse strand, counting down.
GGTGACGAAGAGCTTGCGCGCCACGTTGTGCGGCTTGCGGGTGGAGCGGGCCCGGTCGCGGGCGCGCAGGATCGCCTCCCGCGCCAGGGGGACGTCGACGCCGTCGGCGTTGACGATGATGTCGCGCTTGGGCACCGACTGCCGGTCGCGGACCGCCTGCTGCAGCACGCGGACCATCCGCTCGTCGCCCTTGATCACCGCGGCGGGGTCGCGGGTGTCGGTGGCGTGCACGCCGGGGAACAGGTCGCCGAGGGTGTGCAGCACCACGTCGGTCTCGCCGAGGGACGGGAGCACCTGGCTGATGTAGCGGAGGAAGGTGGCGTTCGGCCCGACGACGAGCACGCCGCGGCGCTCAAGGATGCGACGGTGCGTGTAGAGCAGGTAGGCGGCGCGGTGCAGCGCGGCGACCGTCTTGCCGGTGCCGGGGCCGCCCTGGACGACGAGGACGCCGGGCAGGTCGGCGCGGATCACCCGGTCCTGCTCGGCCTGGATGGTCGCGACGACGTCGGCCATCCGGCCGGTCCGCGCGGAGGACACCGCGGCGATGAGCGCGGCCTCGCCGGAGAGCGTCCGCTTGTCCGACTCCGACAGCTTGTCCAGGTCGAATACCTCGTCATCCACGCCGGTGACCGCACGCCGCCTGGTATAGATGTGGCGGCGGCGGACTAGTCCGATCGGGTTACGCGGTGTCGCCGCGTAGAAAGGGCGCGCGGCGGGAGCGCGCCAGTCAATCAGCTTTAGCTCGTAATCGTCATCGCGCAGGCCGATACGGCCGATGTAAAGGGTATTTCGCTTTTCGTCGTCGGTACGGCCGAAACACAGGCCGCGTTCGGTCAGGTCAAGCTGGGCGAGCCTTTTGGCGTGCTCGGCCGCGGAAATATCGCGTTCCAGCCGGGCCTGGTGGGTGCCCCCGGCACCGCCGTCGGCGCGCACGCCGGCCAGTTCACGCCTGCTGCGC
>DASWAE010000091.1:0-14289 GCA_036391275.1 Trebonia sp. | reverse complement strand
AGCAGCTTCATGTACTCCTTGTCCATGCCCGCCGCGCTGGCGAGCACCCCCGCCCCGGCGTACCTGATCCCGGCCATCTCGAGCAGCCCCTGGATCGTGCCGTCCTCGCCGAAGGGGCCGTGCAGCAGCGGCAGCACCACGTCGACCGCCCCGAGCTCCGGCGGCACCTCGGTCGGCCCGCTGAACACCAGCCCGCCGCCCGCCGGCCCGGCGGCCGGCGTGACGGACACCCCGGGCGTGGCCACGGCCTCCACCGAAGGCTTGGCGCCGGACGTCAGCGCCAGCCGCGCCGGGTCGCCGGAGGTCAGCACCCACCGCCCGTCGCGGGTGATGCCGATCGGCACGACGTCGTACCGCTGCGGGTCGATGCCGCCGAGGATGAGCCCCGCGCTGGCACATGACACTGCGTGCTCACTGCTGCGCCCGCCGAACACCACGGCGACCCGGACCTTGCGTGCCGAGCTCATGCGTCACCTCCGCTGCTCCTGTGAACTGTCTTCATCCCGATACTCCCCGCTGGTCGCGGTTCAAGCTCTCCAGAGCCAGGTAAGCGTCGCTGATCAGGTCCTCCGAGTCCTCGAGGCCGATAGAGAAGCGCACGGCGCCCGCGTCGACGCCAGCGGCGGCGAGTGCCCGGTCGTCAAGCTGGCGGTGCGTGGTGGACGCCACGTGCGAGACGACCGTGTGCGTGCCGCCGAGGGAGGACGCGGCGGCGGCCAGCCGGAGCCTGCTCGCGAACGCGAGGCCGGCCTCGCGGCCGCCGTAGGGCGTGACGGTGACGATCGCGCCGAAGCGGACCCCTTCCGGGCCGGCGTCGAACATCCGCCTGGCCAGGTCATGGCCGGGATGGCTGGGCAGCCCCGGGTAGTCCACGTAGGCGACGGCGGGGTGCTTGGCCAGCGTGGCGGCGAACACCGACGCGGTGGCGCACTGGCGGCGCACCCGGACGGGCAGCGTCTCGAGCCCGCGGCGCAGCTGGAACGCGTCGTCGGGTGACAGCGAGCCGCCGGTGTCGATCCGCGTCGCCCGGATCTGGGTGATCAGCTCGAGCGCGCCGGTGACCACGCCGCCGGTGACGTCGGAGTGGCCGCCGATGTACTTGGTCGCGGAGTGCACCACCAGGTCGGCCCCGTGCTCAAGCGGCCGGCAGATCACCGGCGGGGCGAGCGTCGAGTCGATGACGAGCAGCGCCCCTCGTTCGTGCGCGATCTCGGCGAGCCGTTTGATGTCGGCCACCGCGGTCGTCGGGTTGGCGATCGTCTCCGCGTAGATGATGCGCGTCGCGGGCCGCAGGGCGGCGGACACCGCGTCCAGGTCGGCGATGTCCACGAAGTCCGTCTCGACGCCGAACCTGCTCAGCACGTTGCGCAGCAGGCTGTACGTGCCGCCGTAGACCGCGGCGGACGCCACCACGTGCGCGCCCGCCCGGGCGAACGCGAGGAACACCCCGGAGATCGCCGCCATCCCCGACGCGAACGCCTGGGCGGCCGGCCAGCGCTGCAGGTTGGCGCCCTCGAGCGCGGCGACCGCGCGGGCGAACGCGTCGACCGTCGGGTTGTCGATCCGGCTGTAGCTGTAGCCGGGTACCTGGTCGCCGAGCACGGCCGCGTACTCCTGGGCGGAGGAGAACGAGAAGCCGGCCGTCCGGTAGACCGGCGTGCCGAGTGGCCGCTGCGCGGTATCGGGAGGTGGCGGCAGGTGAACCGCCCGGGTGTTCTCCCCGAGTTGCCTTCGGGCTATTTCCACAGATCAGGCTCCATCAAGGTTCAGCTCCTCCCCCCACGGATCCCCCGCGGGGCACCACCGTACCGCCCGCCAGGGATGGCCCCCATACGATGCCGGGTTTTAGACCTCGGTGCCGTACCACTCCGGCTTGGCGGACCGCGTCATGAGCACCGCCGCCGCGTCGCCGACCGTCAGCTGGCCGGTGATCAGGGCGGCGACCGCCTCGGTGATCGGCATCTCCACGCCGTACTTGCGGGCGAGCTCGAGGACCGGAGTGACCGAGGTTACGCCCTCGGCGGTCTGCGTGATCCGCTCCTTCGCCTGGGCGACGCTCAGGCCCTGGCCGAGGTACTCGCCGAACCGCCGGTTCCGCGACAGCGGCGACGAGCAGGACGCCACCAGGTCGCCCATCCCGGCGAGCCCGGCGAACGTCCGCGGGTCGGCGCCCATCACCTCGCCGAGCCTGCCGATCTCGGCGAGCCCGCGGGTGATCAGCATCGCCTTGGTGTTGTCGCCGAGGCCAAGCGCGACCGCGATGCCGACCGCGAGCGCGATGATGTTCTTCACCGAGCCGCCGAGCTCGCACCCGAGCACGTCGGTGTTCCAGTACGGCCGGAAGTACCTGGTGTGGCAGGCCCGCTGCAGCAGGCGGGCGGAGCTCTCATCCGAGCAGGCCACGACGGACGCGGCGAACTGCCGCTCGGCGATCTCCCTGGCGAGGTTCGGCCCGGAGATGACCGCCACCCGCGACCGCGGGACGCCGGCCGTCTCCATGATGACCTCGCTCATCCGCTTGAGCGAGCCGTGCTCGATCCCCTTCATCAGGGACACGAGCATCGCGCCGGCCGGAACGAGCGGCCGCCACGCGGTCAGCTGGTCGCGCAGCGTCTGCGCGGGGACGGCGAGCAGCACCAGGTCGGCGCCGTCAAGCGCCGCGGCGGCGTCCGCCGTCGCGGTGAGCGTCGGCGGCAGCGTGATCCCCGGGAGGTAGCGGGGGTTCTCGTGCAGGTCGTTGACCGCGTCGGCGGCGTCCGCCCGCCGCGCCCACAGCGTCACCGGCGTGCCCGCGTCGCAGAGCACCTGCGCGAACGTGGTGCCCCACGACCCGGCGCCGAGCACCGCTGCCTTCATGAGGCCGGCTCTTGTCCCGGCGGGAGGTAGCCGCCGCCCGCGGGAGCCGACGGGGTCGGCACCGGCGGGACTGCCTTCGCCGGGTCGTACGCGACGGCGGGCGGTTCCTCGCCGCGCAGGGACGCCACCAGGGCCGTCACGTCGTGCATGATCGCGTCGGTGGCGGCGCGCAGCGCCTTCGCCGAGGTCTGCTTGCCGGCCCATTGCGACAGGTCGACCGGCGGGCCGGCTACCGTACGCACGGTTTGGCGAGGCCACAGCTTCGCCTTCTTGCTGCCGTAAGGGAGGACGTTCTGGGTACCCCAGCGGGCGACCGGGATCACCGGCGCTCCGGTCGTGAGGGCCAGCCGGGCGACGCCGGTCTTGGCCACCATCGGCCACAGGTCCGGGTCGCGGGTGGCCGTCCCCTCGGGGTAGATGATCACCGCCGCCCCCTCGCCGAGCGCCTGCTCCGCCTGCTTGAGCGCGACCGCCGCGTCCGCGGCACCCCGGTTGACCGGGATCTGGCCGCAGCCGTAGAGCAGCTTCCCGATGAACGTCACCTTGAACGCCGACGCCTTGATCAGGAACGTGGGGTAGCGTCCGGATTCGTAGAAGAACAGCGCATCGGTGCCCCAGTCCGCGTAGGACATGTGGTTCGGCGCGATGATCACCGGGCCCTTCTTGGGAATGTTCTCCTGGCCCGCCCACTTGTTCCTGACCAGCACGTGCAGGAGGGGTCGAAACACGATGACGGTGAACATCCGCCAGGCAGGCGAGTAAGACTTGCTCATCCAAGTGGCCTTCCCTTGGTCCGGTACCACACGTCATGCTCCCAAGTTTGCCCTTGGCGGGCCAGATGACTGACTCTGCCTCGTTTAGCTGGACAGTTCTGCTGCCAGTCAAGGTACTCGCCCGCGCCAAGTCACGGCTCGGCGTCCTGGCCGGAGACCGGCGGCGCGAGCTGGCGCTGGCGCTCGCCGCGGACACGGTGGCCGCCGTCCTCGCCTGCCCGGAGGTGGCGCGGGTGATCGTGGTCACCTCCGACCCGGTGGCCGCGCCCATGCTCGCGGGGCTCGGCGCGGTCGTCGTCCCCGACGAGCCGGCCGGCCTTGACGGCCCCGGCCCGGCGGGCGATCCCGGCGAGCCCGGCGGCCTTGGCGTCCAGGACCTGCTCAACGCGGCGCTGCGGCACGGCGCCGCGGTGGCGGCACGGCGCTGGCCGGGTACCGGGTTCGCCGCGCTCACCGCCGACCTGCCCGCGCTGCGCCCCGCCGAGCTCGCGACGGCGCTGCGCACCGCGGGAGCCACGGCGGGAGGCACGGCGGGAGGCACGGCCGGCCGGGCGGCGTTCGTCCCCGACGCGGCTGGCGTCGGCACCACGCTGTACGCGGTCCCGCCCGGCGGTGACTTCCGCCCGCTGTTCGGCGGGGCGTCCAGGGCACGCCACGCGGCGTCCGGTGCCGCCGAGATCGATCTCGATGACATGGCGGGACTGCGCAGGGACGTGGACACGCCAGAAGACCTCCAGGCTGTCCTCGCGCTCGGCGCGGGCCCGCGGACCACGGCGCTTGCCGGCGAGCTGCTCGCTGACGCCTAGCGGCTAGATGCGCACCACCGGGCAGGTCAGCGTCCGGGTAATGCCTTCGACGGCCTGGATCTGCGCTGCGACCAGCTTGCCGAGCTCGTCCACGTTCTCGGCGCTGGCGCGCACGATGACGTCATACGGGCCGGTGACATCCTCCGCCTGCGTGACTCCGGCGATCTCCGCGATCTGCCGTGCCACGTCGGCGGCTCTGCCGACCTCCGTCTGGACGAGGATGTATGCCTGCACCATGGCGTCCTCCTGGGGACAGCGTACGATTGCCGTCCTGAACTGTCACGGTACATCAATGGTCCAGACCTGTTTCATCCTGGTCCGCAGTTTTTCACGGGGATTGTGAGGTTCCTGCGCTGCGGGGGCCTCGCTCAGCTGGCTGCACGGGCATTTGCACGAACACTTGCTGACCGCGATGCCGTCAGGTAGGCGCCGCCAGGCCAGCATCGCTCGTCCCGGCCGGCCTGGCTAGGCTAAGGATTCCGTAGCGTGCGCGATGCGTGGAGGCGGCGAGATCGCTGGCGATGAGGGGTCCGTCGCGGACCTAGGGGAATTCGGGGTCATCGCGGCCCTGCGGGCGCGCATGCCCGCCGGGCCGCTGACCTCGGTCGGCATCGGCGATGACGCCGCGGTGGTCGCCGCGCCGTCGGGCAGCGTGGTCGCGGCGGTCGACCTGCTGATCGAGGGCAGGCACTTCCGTCGTGACTGGTCCACGGCCTACGACGTCGGCGTCAAGGCCGCCGCGCGCAGCCTGGCCGACATCGCGGCGATGGGCGCGGTGAACACGGCGCTGCTCGTCGCGCTCGCCGCGCCGGGCACGCTCCCCGCCCGCTGGGCCACCGACCTGGCGGACGGGCTCGCGGCGGAGGCGGCACGGGCGGGCGCGGGGATCGCGGGCGGCGACACGGCCCGCGGTGACGCGGTGATCTTGTCGGTGACGGCCCTCGGCGACCTGGCTGGCCGCCGCCCGGTGCTCCGCTCCGGCGCCCGGCCGGGCGACCTGGTGGCCGTGGCAGGCCCCCTCGGCCGCTCCGCGGCGGGCCTCGCCCTGCTTTCCGCCGGGCTTTCCGACGGCCCGGCCGCGCCCGCGCTCGCCGAACTGGTGGCCGCGCACCTGCGCCCCGCCCCGCCGTACGACGCGGGACCCGAGGCGGCGCTGCTCGGCGCGACCGCCATGATCGACGTCAGCGACGGCCTGCTCGCCGACCTCGGCCACATCGCCGCCGCGAGCGGCGTCCAGGTCGATGTCGACAGCTCAAGGCTCGCGGTCGGCCGCGCGCTGCGCGAAGCCGCGGCATCACTGGCAGCCATCCCGTCATCCGGAACGGAAGCGGCCTACCCCGCGACCGCCATGGCCCCGGACGGCGGCGCGGCGGTGACACGGTGGCCGGCCGGCTCCCCGCAGGCCATGGCCCTTGAGTGGGTGCTGAGCGGCGGCGAGGATCACGCGCTCGCCGCCATGTTCCCGCCGGGCACGGCGCTGCCGGCCCGCTGGCGGGTGATCGGTGAGGTCCGCGACGGCGCCGGCGTCACGGTAGACGGAGCCCCGCACCAGGGCCCCGGCGGCTGGCAGCACTTCCGCTAAAACAACACGACCCAATGGCACCGTGCGTCACCGGCGTCACCCGACTGAACCCCGAAACCGCCGCCCGGCCGCCCGTCAGGCGGATGGTTGTGGCAACGGGCCGCCTATAACCGGCGCGTTGCCACAACCATCCGGCCGGTTCCGGGCACAAAACGAGCCGACGCGCCGCCTGGACGCATCGGCTCGCAAATGAGCTCGCGCGGAACCCTAGCGGGTGACCTTGCCGGCCTTAATGCAGGAGGTGCACACGTTCAGGCGCCTGGGCGTGCCCTTAACGAGCGCCCGGACGGTCTGGATGTTCGGGTTCCAGCGACGGCGGGTGCGTACGTGCGAGTGCGACACGTTGTTGCCGAAGCCCGGCCCCTTGCCGCAAACGTCGCAGACGGAAGCCACGGCTGCCTCCATTAATCGGATTGGTAGAGTCTGTCAGCGCCTCGGCCGGAGCGGCGAGCTTAACGCCAGCGCGAACCAGAGGCAGCCTGCAGAGCATACCCGAAGCCCGGCCGCCCGCGCGAACCAGGGCGCCAACCCGTCCAGGATAAGCCCCGGCCGGTCCCGAATGTCGGCGGGCGCTCCTATGCTGGCCTCGTGACCACGCTCCGCGATCCGCTGGTCCAGCCGCTGGGCAAGAGGGCCGCCGACACGCTCGAGAAGGTCTTCGGCCTGCGCACGGTCGGTGACCTGCTGCGCCACTACCCCCGCCGCTACTACACCCGGGGCGAGCTGACCCCGCTCGACTCGCTGCGGGAGAACGACCACGTCACCGTGCTCGCCCGGGTCGCCTCGGCCGGCGTGATCGGCGGACCCGTCCCCGGCCAGCCGTGGAAGGGACCGCACCGCGGGGGCCCGAAGCAGCGGCTCGAGGTCATCGTCACCGACGGCACGGGCAAGCTGCAGCTCACGTTCTTCCACGGCGTCGGGTTCCACGCGAAGCAGCTGCAGCCGGGCGCGCTCGGCCTGTTCGCCGGCACGGTGTCCAGCTTCCGCGGCCGCCGCCAGCTGGTGCACCCGGAGTACGAGCTGCTCCCCGTCTCATCCGATGACCGGCTGACCACCGAGATCGCCGAGGAGTTCGCCACCGAGCTGATCCCCGTCTACCCGGCCACCGCCAAGCTGACCTCGTGGACGATCTCCCGGCACGTCGGCGCCGTGCTCGACGCCCTCGACGCCGGCGAGGACCCGCTGCCCGCCGAGGTGCGTACCCGGCACGACCTGTGGCCGCGCGAGCTGGCGATAAGGGCGATTCACCGGCCCACCGACCGCGACGACCTGCGGCACGCCCGCAAGCGGCTCAAGTGGGACGAGGCGTTCACCATGCAGGCCGCGCTCGCCCAGCGGCGGCACGCCGCCGCGGCGATGCCCGCGGTGCCCCGCCCGGCGGCCGAGGACGGGATCGCCGCCGCGTTCGACCGGCGGCTGCCGTTCACGCTCACCGAGGGCCAGCGGTCGGTCGGCGAGGTCATCGCCCGTGACCTGGCGTGCGCCTACCCGATGAACCGGCTGCTGCAGGGCGAGGTCGGCTCAGGTAAGACCGTTGTCGCGGTGCGGGCCATGCTCCAGGTGGTGGACGCGGGCGGGCAGGCCGCGCTGCTCGCGCCCACCGAGGTGCTCGCGCAGCAGCACTACCGGTCGATCACCGCGCTGCTCGGGCCGCTCGCCAGCGCCGGCGAGCTGGCGGAAACGCAGCTCGGCCCGGGCGAGCAGGCGACCCGGGTGGCCCTGCTGACCGGCTCGACCGGCGTGCGGGCCCGGCGCAGCGCGCTGAGCGACGTGTTCACCGGCGACGCCGGCATCCTCATCGGGACGCACGCGCTGCTCGAGGAGCAGGTGCAGTTCGCCGACCTCGGCCTGGTGGTCATCGACGAGCAGCACCGGTTCGGCGTCGAGCAGCGCGACGCGCTCCGCGAGAAGGCCGCCGGGTCCCGGCCGCACGTGCTGGTGATGACCGCGACGCCGATCCCGCGCACGGTGGCGATGACCGTGTTCGGCGACCTGGAGGTCTCCACGCTGTCCGAGCTGCCGGCCGGCCGCTCGCCGATCGCGACGCACGTGGTGCCCGCCGTGGAGCGGCCGCACTACCTGGAGCGGGCATGGCAGCGGGTCCGCGAGGAGGTCGCCGCGGGCCGCCAGGCGTACGTGGTCTGCCCGCGTATCGGCGATGCGGACGACGACGGCGACGGCGCCGACATTCCCGAGCCCGGGACGGAGACGGGGACCGGGCCGGAGCCGTCCGCGGCAGACGACGGGACCCGCCGCCCCCCGCTCGCCGTCCTCGACGTTGCGCCGCAACTCGAGGAGGGGCCGCTGTCCGGGCTGCGCGTCGGCATCATGCACGGCCGCCTCACCCCGGACGAGAAGGACCGGGTGATGACGGCGTTCGCCGACGGCGAGGTCGACGTGCTCGTGTCAACCACGGTGATCGAGGTCGGCGTCGACGTGCCCAACGCGACCGCCATGGTGATCATGGACGCTGAGCGGTTCGGCGTCTCCCAGCTGCACCAGCTGCGCGGCCGGGTAGGCCGCGGCCGCGACGCGGGCCTGTGCCTGCTGGTGACCGAGGCGGCACCGGACAGCCCCGCGCGGGAGCGGCTCGACGCCGTGGCGGAGACCGGCGACGGCTTCCAGCTCTCCCGGCTCGACCTGCAGCAGCGCCGCGAGGGCGACGTGCTCGGCTCGGCCCAGGCGGGCCGCCGCAGCAGCCTCAAGCTGCTGCGGCTGCTCGCCGACGAGGACCTGATCGCGGCGGCCCGCGAGGAGGCGTCCGCCCTGGTGTCCGCCGACCCGGCCCTGACCGCCCACCAGGCGCTCAAGGAAGCGATCGACGACTTCCTTGGCGACCGCCGTGCCGAGTTCCTCGACAAGGCCTGAGACGGCAGACTGGGAGCGTGACACGGGTCATCGCGGGGAAGGCGGGCGGGCGCAGGCTGCGCGTGCCGCCTGGCCAGGGCACCCGGCCCACGAGCGACCGGGCGCGGGAGGGCCTGTTCGCCTCGCTGGTCTCCGAGTTCGGCGACCTTGACCGCCTGCGCGTGCTCGACCTGTACGCGGGGTCGGGCGCGGTGGGGCTTGAGGCGCTGTCGCGGGGGGCGGCGAGCGTGCTGCTCGTGGAGTCCGACCCGCGGGCCGCGGCGGTGATCAAGGCGAACATCGGCACGGTGGACCTGCCCAACGCCAGCGTGGTCACCGACCGGGTCGAGCGGCTGCTGGCCCGCCCGCCCGACGGCGATGGCGGCGACCGCTACGACCTGGCGTTCGCCGACCCGCCGTACGCGGTGACCGACGAGGCCGTGGCGCGGGTGCTCACCCAGCTGGCCAACGGCTGGCTGGCCGAGGGCGCGCTCGTCGTGGTGGAGCGCGCGACCCGCTCGGGTGCCCTTGACTGGCCCCCCGGCTACGCCGCGGCGAGGTCGCGCAGGTACGGTGAGGCCACCTTCTGGTACGGCTGGTACGGCGGCGGCGCGGGCGCTGCGGAGTGACCTTGAGGAGTGATGCCGCGTGGCGCGAGTGGTGTGCCCTGGTTCGTTCGACCCGGTGACGAACGGCCACCTGGACGTGATCAGCCGGGCGTCTGCCCTGCATGACGAGGTGGTCGTCGCGGTTCTCATCAACATCACGAAGAAGTCCCTGTTCAGCACCGACGAGCGGGTGGACATGCTCCGTGAGGTCACCAAAGACCTGGGGAACGTGCGGGTGGAGCGCTTCCACGGCCTGCTGGTCAACTTCTGCACGGCGAACGGCATCAACGCGATCGTGAAGGGCCTGCGCGCGGTCAGCGACTTCGAGTACGAGATGCAGATGGCGCAGATGAACTACCGGCTCGCCAAGGTCGAGACGCTGTTCATGACGACCAACCCGCAGTACTCGTTCCTGAGCTCCAGCCTGGTGAAGGAGATCGCGCTGTACGGCGGCGACGTCAGCGGCCTGGTACCCGAGCAGGTGCTCGGCCGCCTGCGCGCGCGGCTCGCCGGGGAGTAGCCCGGATGCCCGTCAAGTTGGGGAATGGCCCGGTCACGGGTAGGCTAATCGGTCGGTCAGGCAATCACCTACACGATAAACTGTGATGTCCAAGGGAAACGGTAAATCAGTCGCGCGCGGGGTGCCCGGTGCACACGGCGGCGAGGCTGGCGGGGTGCCGCGAAGCGGCAAACCGGCCGGCGCGCGTCCCCGTGGCAGCGGTGACTTCGTGTTCGACATGCGCGTGCTCGGCAGGCGACCGGGCGAGTTCAGGGACGAGCAGCGGACGGCGCCCGCGCCGGATGGTCTCGGTTCTGGGCTAGTCTTGGTGCCTGCCGGTGCGGACATCGCTCTCGACCTGCGGTTCGAGGCGGTCTCCGAGGGAGTGCTCGTCACCGGCTCGGCGGTCGCTCCGCTCACGGGCGAGTGCGCGCGCTGCCTGGAGCCGCTGGCCAGCAAGATCGAGGTCAGCTTCCAGGAGCTTTACCGGTACCTGCCGGACCCAGGTGAGGATGAGGACGACGGCGAGGAGCGCTTCCTCGACGGCGACCTGCTTGACCTGGAGCCGGCGTTCCGGGATGCGGTGGTGCTCGCGCTGCCGCTGTCGCCGCTTTGCCGGGACGACTGCCCGGGGCTGTGCGCCGAGTGCGGCGCCCGCCTCGCGGACGCCGCCCCCGGTCACGGGCACGACAAGGTGGACCCCCGGTGGGGTCTCCTCGCAAAGCTAGAGATAAACGACACAACTGAGTAGCAGACTGACAGGAGAGCCGAAGTGGCTGTTCCCAAGCGGAAGATGTCGCGCAGCAACACCCGCTCCCGCCGGGCGCAGTGGAAGGCTGCCCCGGTGACGCTGGTCGAGTGCCCGCAGTGCCCCAGCCAGAAGCTGCCGCACGCCGCCTGCCCGACGTGCGGTACCTACCGCCGCCGGCAGGTCCTGAACCCGGCCTGAGCCTGATGTAACAGGGAGCGCCGGTGAGCGGACGACGTAATGACGGGGACGGAACCGAAGCGGCCGACCCCGCCGTGCTGTTGTGCGCTCTTGGCGTGCCCATCACCGCTGAGACCCTCGAGCGGGCGCTGACCCACCGGTCGTACGCCTACGAGAACGGCGGCCTGCCGACTAACGAGCGGCTCGAGTTCCTCGGCGACTCGGTGCTCAGCCTGGTGGTGACCGACACCCTGTACACCGGCCACCCCGACATGCCCGAGGGCCAGCTGGCCAAGCTGCGCGCCGCGGTGGTGCAGATGAACGCGCTCGCGAGGGTCGCCCGCGACCTCAGCCTCGGCTCGTTCGTCCGGCTCGGCCGCGGCGAGGAGGGGACCGGCGGCCGGGACAAGCCGTCGATCCTCGCCGACACGCTCGAGGCCGTGATCGGCGCGGCGTACATCGACTGCGGCCTGCCCGCGGCGAGCGGCCTCGTGCACCGGCTGTTCGACCCCGTCATCGAGCGGTCCTCCTCGCTCGGCGCGGGCCTCGACTGGAAGACGTCGCTGCAGGAGCTGACCGCTGACCGCGGCCTCGGCGTGCCCGAGTACCAGGTCAAGGACAGCGGCCCGGATCACCAGAAGCTGTTCCGCGCCGTGGTCAAGGTGGGCAGCAGGGAACTCGGCACCGGCGAGGGCCGCTCGAAGAAGGCCGCCGAGCAGCTGGCCGCCGAGCGCGCCTACCAGTCGATCACCGACGAAAAAGATCAAGAGCACGAGGCCGCCGAACGGATGCCGCTTACCCAGGCCATGTCCGCCACCCCCGCGGGCGGGGAAGCCCCGGCGCTCGCGGTCCCGGCCTCGCCCGAGCCCGGCACCCTCGACAGCTAGCGGCCCGCCATGCCTGAACTGCCCGAGGTGGAGACCGTCCGCGCGGGGCTTGAGCGGCACGTCGTCGGCCGCACGGTCGCCACCGCCCAGGTACTCAACCCGCGCGCGGTCCGCCGCGACCTGACCGGGCCGGACGGCTTCGCCGACGCGATGGCCGGCCGCACCTTCCTGCGCGCGGAACGCCGCGGCAAGTACCTCTGGTTCGCCCTCGACGAGGGCCGGATTGCGCGCCCGATGGCAAAGACCGCCATCGTATCGGGCGCGCAATCCGGCGTTTTCTCCCGGGGGGACGCCCCCCCGTACCCCCCGACCGAAGCGCTACTCGCGCACCTGGGGATGTGCGGCCAGCTCCTGGTCGGCGACCCGGACCGCGCGCTGTCGTCGCACGTCCGCGCCCGCTTCACGTTCACCGACGGCGGCCCCGACCTCCGCTTCACCGACCAGCGCACCTTCGGCCACCTGATGATGGTTCCCCTGGTGTACCCGGACGACCTGTCGCGGGCCGTGCCGGTGCCGATCGCGCACATCGCGCCTGACCCGCTCGAGGCGGCATTCGACGCCAAGGACTTCGCGGCGCGCCTGACCCGCAAGAAGACGCAGGTCAAGCGGGCGCTGCTGGATCAGTCGCTGGTCAGCGGGATCGGCAACATCTACGCGGACGAGGCGCTGTGGCGGGCGCGGCTGCACTGGGCCCGGCCGACCGGCACGCTGCACAAGGCCGAGGTGTCCCGGCTGCTCGAGGCGGTCCGCGAGGTGCTGACCGAGGCGCTCAAGGCGGGCGGCACGTCGTTCGACGCGCTGTACGTCAACGTGAACGGGGAGAGCGGCTACTTCGACCGGTCGCTGAACGCCTACGGCCGGGAGGGCGAGCCGTGCGCCCGCTGCGCGGTGCCCATCCGCCGCGACGCGTTCATGAACCGCTCCTCCTACAGCTGCCCGAGCTGCCAGAAGCCGTCGCGGCTGACCTCCCAGCGGTAGCATCACGCCCGCCATAAGCCCCTAGATATAGGGTTTTCGCCCATGTGCGTTTGTCTGGCGGGGGGATCTTTGATAAGATAAACGGCATAACGGATGACAGGGCGCTCTCAACTTGACCGACATAGATCAGGGTGAGACCCTGTAACTGTTGCCCGTACGCGCATCGGCGTGCGGTTCACAATGTGCCCACTCTGGTCACTCAGTGTGGAGGACCTTTCACCATGTCGAAGGCTCTATACGGCCACGTCGGCGGTCCCGATCCGCGCATGGTCTCCGAAATGCGTCGCCTGCAGCAGCGCGTTCGCGACCTGGAAGCCGAGCTAGTCCGGCTCCAGGAAGAGAACGACGCCCTCGCCTCAGGCCTGCCGCATGACGCGGACGTGCTCGTTCTCGATCGCGAGCCCGCGCTTACCTGACGACCTCAGGAAGCGCTGCTCAGCCCGCGACCAGCGGGTCCGTTCAAGGCCACGCCAAGAAACGAACAAGGGACGCCCAGTTGGCGTCCCTTATCGTTGTCTGGCCAGCCGCGGCCGCGGCGTCCCGGCCCGCCTTCGCCCGGGCTTCCCGGTGCCCGGTTTGACGCTTATGCGCGTTCATCGGTTACGCTATGTGCATTAGCGTATGCAAAATCATATCAATCAAAATCTCCGGCTCCATGTGACGCGCATCTCAGGATGTTTAACCCTCCTAATCATTGATTGGTCATCGGACGTCCAAGGAATTTCGCCGTTCCGTGCCGTTTCCGGCGGCTGTCCGCCCGGGGCGGTAATGTTCGGTGGGCGAGGCCGATGGCCGGCGAGCGCATCGCGGGGCGGTTCCGGGGGAGGAGAGGACGCGTGTACCTGAAGTCCCTCACGCTGCGCGGCTTCAAGTCCTTCGCCTCCGCGACCACCCTGCGCCTTGAACCGGGCATCACCTGCGTCGTCGGCCCCAACGGCTCGGGCAAGTCGAACGTGGTCGATGCCCTCTCCTGGGTGATGGGCGAGCAGGGTGCCAAGAGCCTGCGCGGCGGCAAGATGGAGGACGTCATCTTCGCCGGCACGACCAACCGGGCGCCGCTCGGCCGCGCCGAGGTCGCGCTCACCATCGACAACAGCGACGGCGCCCTGCCGATCGACTACGCCGAGGTGACGATCAGCCGCCTGATGTTCCGCTCCGGGCAGAGCGAGTACGCGATCAACGGCGACAGCTGCCGCCTGCTCGACGTGCAGGACCTCCTCTCCGACAGCGGCCTCGGCCGCGAGATGCACGTGATCGTCGGCCAGGGCCAGCTCGACCAGATCCTCCACGCGGGCCCCGAGGCGCGCCGGGCGATCATCGAGGAGGCGGCCGGCGTACTCAAGCACCGCAAGCGCAAGGAAAAGGCGCTGCGCAAGCTCGACGCGATGCAGGCCAACCTGACGCGGCTGGTCGACCTGACCGGTGAGCTTGGCAGGCGGCTCAAGCCGCTCGGCAGGCAGGCCGAGGTGGCGCGGAAGGCCGCCACCATCCAGGCGGAGCTGCGCGACGCCAAGCTCAGGCTGCT
>DASWAE010000090.1:0-1561 GCA_036391275.1 Trebonia sp. | reverse complement strand
GCGGTGCGCCAGGCCGGCGCGCCGACCGCGGGCGTGTTCGTCAACACCAACAGCTTCTCCGACGCGATCGTCCGCCTCGACCAGTACATGCTCTCGCGTCGCCTCTTCCTCCAGTACGGCGGCGACATCACCGACCTCGGCACGCCCACCTCGCTCAGCCCCGCCGGCGGCGGCGGCGCGGCGCAGCTTTCCGCGGAGCTGAACCTCTACAAGTTCATGACCGACCCGGCCGGCAGCGTCAGCCCCGACGGCGCGCCTGGCCGCTGCAACACCGATCCGATCGTGAAGCAGTTCGGCTTCATCACCTGCCTCGACGACTGCCTCACGGTCCCCAGCGGCACGTCCAACCTCTGCTCGAAGTCCCCCTACGCGACCATCCCGGCGCCGCCCTCCGCCTGCGTCCCGACGGCCGGCCCATGGGCCAGCAACGGCGCCGTGACCTGCACGGCCGGCTCCACCTGCTGCAGCACCGGCCTCGCGTGCCCGACGAGCGGGGTCTGCCCCGCGGCGACCGGCCGCGCGGCCAACGTCGCCTGCTCGAAGGGCTCCGACTGCGCGAGCGGCGTCTGCGGGGACATCGGCTTCGGCATCAACGTCTGCGGCTAGCCGGCGGTCGTGCAGGGGGAGGACCGCGGTGCGGCCTCCACCCTGACCGCCGGGCAGTGAAGGCCATCGGCAAGCAGTGGATCGGTGTGTCCAGAGCTCCATCGAATCGAATCCAAACCACCTGAGAAGACCGGAGTGAACCCAATGTTTCTCGGAATGAAGAACAGGCTCGCGCTCGTCGCGGCCCTGACGGCCGTGATGGCCGCCGCGGGCTGCAGCGGGAAGAGCACGGAGCAGAAGACGGGCGCGGTGAAGGTCTCGGCTGCCATGACGAACCAGGCCGAGATCGATCACGTCACCCTGACCATCGCGGGGGGGACGCCGGCGCTGTCGCCGGCCATCGTGCAGAACCTGGTCAAGACGGACGCGACGCACTGGTCCGTCTTCGTGGGCAGCATCCCCGCGGGCACCGGCTACACGTTCACGGTGGACGCATTCAAGGCGGACAACACCAAGAACTACACGGGCTCGGCCACCGCCAGCGTCACGGCGGGCGTCACCTCGCAGGTGACGATCCTCGCCCAGGAGGTGAACCCGAGCAACCCCGTGGCCACGCACACGCCGGTGATCAGCAGCCTCACCGCGTCCTCCGTGCTGGTCACGCCCGGCTCGACGGCGGCCGTCGCGGTGGGCGCGACGGATCCCGACGGGCACGCGATGAGCTACGCGTGGTCGGACAACTGCGGCGGGTCGTTCAACCCGTCCACCGCGTCCGCCTCCACCTGGACCGCGCCGGCCACCGCCGCCGCGTGCCAGCTCGCGGTCAAGGTCGCTGACGCCGTGAACAGCACCTCGGTGACCGCGTACATGGTCATCCAGGTCCAGGCCAGCACCAGCGGCAACGTCCAGGTCAACGCGCAGTTCAACACCTACCCGGTCATCGCCGGCGTGAGCGCCGCGGCCACCGTCGTGCAGCCCGGTCAGACCGGCACGGCCGGGCTCTACGCCGACCTCA
>DASWAE010000089.1:0-8369 GCA_036391275.1 Trebonia sp. | reverse complement strand
AAGCTCGCGGGCGAGCACTGCCTCGGGGTGCGCGGTCATGCCGATCAGCGTCCAGCCCTGCGCGGCGTACCACTGTGACTCGGCGCGGGTGGAGAACCGCGGGCCGTCGATGATGACGAGCGTGCCGGAACCCGCGGGCTCCCAGCCCGCGTTCCTCGCGGTGCCGATGGCGAGCGCACGGCCCGACGGGCAGTACGGGTCGGCGAACGGCACGTGCACCGCGTAGGAGTCGTAGAAGCTCTGCGCGCGTCCGGTGGTCCGGTCCACCAGCTGGTCAGGAACGACCAGCGTGCCCGGGCCATGCGATGCGGTGAGCGAGCCGACCGCGGTCGGCGCCAGGATCCGGCGCACGCCGAGCGCGCGCAGCGCCCACAGGTTGGCGCGGTACGGGATCTTGTGCGCGGGGTAGCGGTGATCCCGGCCATGCCTCGGCAGGAAGGCCACGCTGCGGCCCGCGACCTCGCCGACCAGCGCCGCCTCGCTCGGGTCGCCGAACGGGGTCTCGACGCGTACCTCTTCGGCGTCGCCCAGGAACTCGTAGAAGCCTGACCCGCCGATGACACCGATCTCCGCGACCGCCCCCATGGCGGCTAGGCGACCTTCGCGCCGGATGCGGAGCCGGCCGAAGCCGTCGACGAACTGGACGAGGACGAGGTGCTCGCAGCGGCGGGCGCCGCCGCCGAGTCCGCGCCGGCCTTAGCAGGCGACCCGGACGAGGCAGGCGAGTCAGCGGCCGGCGACGAGCCGTTGCCCGAGGACGAGCTGCCCGGCGACCCGCTGCCGCGGCTGTCGGTCCGGTAGAAGCCAGACCCCTTGAAGACGATGCCCACCGGGGAGAACACCTTGCGGAGCCGGCCGCCGCAGTCCTCGTGCACGGTAAGCGCGTCGTCAGTGAACTTCTGCACCGCTTCGAGCTGGCCGCCGCATTCGGTGCAAAGGTACTGGTAAGTGGGCACAATTCCTCCCAGGCGGGACCATTTCGGTTTGATAGGTTAGCACTCGCGGTAGGCGACTGCTAAGGATAACCGCGCAGGTGACCCGCTGATTCCACACCAGGTGAGTCCGTGCGAGGGGCGGACGACCGCGCGGACCGGGCGGTCGTGCGGCTCGGCCGGCACCCGATCGAGCAGTTCACCGTCGTAGAGCAGCGCTATCGTCGGCACCTGGCCGCCGACCCGGGCGAGCGCCCGGTCGTAGGATCCGCCGCCCCGGCCGAGCCGGTTACCTGCCACGTCGACCGCGAGCGCGGGGACGAGGACGACGTCCGCGCGCGCCACCGTGCCCGGGCCACGGACCGGCTCCGCCGGCTGCAGCAGCCCCCTGGGCCCGGGAGCGAGGGAGTCCGGCCCTTCGTAGGACGCCCAGTCGAGGTCGCCGTCGGGCAGCAGCACGGGCAGCACCACGTAGCTGCCGCGCTTCCACAGGGCGAAGACGAGGCCGCGCGTGTCCGGCTCGGCGCCGACGGAGTAATAGGCCGCGACGGTCCCCGCCGCGGCCACTTGCGGCATCTCGAGCACGTGGTCCCGGATGAGGCGGCCCGCCGCCACCCGTTCCGCGTCCGGCAGCGCCGCGCGGGCCGCGGCGAGCCGCCCGCGCAGGCTGGCCTTGCCCGGGGCCGGGCCGGGCTCCGGTCCGGCGTGTTCCTGGTCACGTGGGATGTGCGAGTCAGGCATGTCACGCCGCTCCTGAGAAGTCACTACGCTTAACCCATGGTCGATACCGGCAATGCCAGGACGCCAGCAGTAACCAAAGCCGTGGTTCCCGCCGCTGGCCTGGGAACACGGTTCCTGCCAGCGACAAAAGCCACGCCCAAGGAAATGCTGCCTGTCGTCGACAAGCCCGCGATCCAGTATGTCGTGGAAGAGGCCGTGACAGCGGGTCTCAACGATGTCTTGCTCATCACGGGCAGGAGCAAGCGCTCCATCGAAGATCACTTCGACCGGGCGTACGAGCTTGAAGAGGCGCTGGCCGTGAAGGAGGACTGGGACAAGCTCAGCCTCGTCCGGGAGTCAAGCGAGCTCGCCACCATGCACTACGTCCGCCAGGGCGACCCCAAGGGACTTGGCCACGCCGTGCTGTGCGCGGCGCAGCACGTCGGCCGCGAGCCGTTCGCGGTGCTGCTCGGCGACGACCTGATCGACCCGCGAGACCCGCTGCTCACCCGGATGATCGACATCAGGAACACGTGCGGCGGCAGCGTCGTCGCGCTGATGGAGGTTGACCCGGAAGAAGTCTCCCTGTACGGCTGCGCGGCCGTCGAGGCCACCGAGGAAGACGACGTGGTCATGATCACGGACCTCGTGGAGAAGCCGGCCCCGGGCACGGCGCCGAGCCGGTGGATCGTGATCGGGCGTTACGTGTGCGACCCCGAGGTCTTCGAGGTGCTCCGGGAGACGCAGCCGGGCCGCGGCGGTGAGATCCAGCTGACCGACGCGCTCAAGGTCCTGGCCGCCAAGGGCGAGCTGCGCGGCGTGCTGTTCAGCGGGCGCCGCTTCGACACGGGCAACAAGCTCGACTACCTGCGGACCATGGTGATGTTCGCGGCCGAACGGCCCGACCTGGCCGGCGAGTTCATCCCCTGGCTGCGCAAGTTCCTCGAAGAGCTGCGGTGACCCCAGGCCCCGGGACCGGCGCGGGTGCCGACGACCCGCCGAGCACGGTCGAGGCGTACCAGTCGGTCATCCTGGCGGCGATAACGCCGCTCGCCCCGGCCCGGCTCGAACTAGCCGACGCCGAGGGGTGCGTGCTCGCGGAGGACGTGACGGCGGCGGTCGCCCTGCCGTCGTTCGACAACTCGAGCATGGACGGGTACGCCGTCCGCGCCGCTGACGTGGCGGGGGCCGCGCGGCAGGCGCCAGCGGTGCTGCCGGTGACGGGCGAGATCGCGGCCGGCGACACCGGCGCCTACCGGCTGGTACCCGGCACGGCCATCAGGATCATGACCGGCGCGCGGCTGCCCGCCGGCGCCGACGCCGTGGTGCCCGTCGAGTGGACCGACGGCGGGACCGAACAGGTCGCCGTCTACCGCCCGGCCGAGCCCGGCAACGCGGTCCGCTACGTGGGCGGCGACGCGGCCGAGGGCGAGACGCTGCTCTCCGCCGGGACGCGCATGCGGCCGATGCAGATCGCGGTCGCGGCCTCCGCGGGCCGCGATACGGTCGCCGTCCGTCCCCGGCCCCGGGTCGTGGTGCTGTCCACCGGGGACGAGCTGACGGAGCCGGGTACCCCGCTCGTACCCGGCCGGATCTGGGACTCCAACAGCTACATGATCGCCGCGTGCGCGCGTGAGGCCGGCGCGGTCGCCTACCGGCACTCGGTGGTGCCCGACGACCCGGCGGGGGTGCTGCCCGCCCTTGAAGAGCAGCTGTCCCGCGCCGACCTGCTGATCACCACCGGCGGCGTGTCCATGGGCGGTGAGCACGACGTGGTCAAGGCGGCGCTGCGCGAGCTTGGCACCGTAACCTTCCGCAAGGTGGCGATGCAGCCGGGGATGCCGCAGGGCTTCGGCATGATCGGCGAGGGCGGGCCGGGCGGGGCGGGCGCGAAGAGGGGAGTGCCCATCTTCACCCTGCCGGGCAACCCGGTCAGCGCCTACGTGTCGTTCCAGGTTTTCGTCAGGCCGGCGATCGCGGCGCTGCAAGGCGCGGACGACCTGTCGCTGCCCGTGGCGCGGGCCACGCTCGCCGGCCCGGCCCGCTCGCCCGCCGGACGGCGCTCCTACCTGCGCGGCGTACTCGACGGCGGCAAGGTCACCCCGCTGTCCGGGCAGCAGTCGCACCAGGTGGCCGCGCTCGGCCGGGCGAACGCGCTGATCGTCGTCCCCGAGCAGGACACCCAGCTGCCGGCGGGCGCCACGGTGGACGTACTCGTCCTGCCCTGAATGAGACACCTGCTTCCGTTCGGGATGATCTTGTTAGGCTGCTGCCATGAGCGATGCTGCACCGGCGCGGCTGACCCACCTGGACGAGGCGGGGCGCGCACGGATGGTGGACGTGTCCGCCAAGGACGTGACGGTTCGGACGGCCACGGCATCCGGGCGGGTGCTGCTGTCGGCAGAGGCCGTCGCGGCGCTGCGGGACGGGACCGTCCCTAAGGGCGACGCGCTCGCCGTCGCGCGGATCGCCGGGATCACCGGCGCCAAGCGGACCCCGGACCTGATCCCGCTCTGTCATCCGCTCGCCATCCACGGCGTCTCCGTCGACCTCACCGTCGAGGACGCCGGCGTGGCGATCACCGCCTCGGTGCGCACCGCCGACCGGACCGGGGTCGAGATGGAGGCGCTGACTTCGGTTTCCGTCGCCGCGCTCACCCTCGTCGACATGATCAAGGCGGTTGACAAGGGCGCGGTGATCACCGACGTCCGGCTGGAAGCGAAGGACGGCGGCAAGTCGGGCGCCTGGCGGCGGGCATGATCCGGGCGCTGGCGATCACGGTGTCCAACCGGGCGTCGGCCGGGGTGTACGAGGACCGTTCCGGTCCGGTGCTCGTGGAACTGCTCCGCTCGGCCGGGTGCGACGTCGTCGACGGCCCGATGGTGATACCGGACGGCGAGGCGGTCGAGCAGGTGCTGCGCGACTCGGTCACCGCCGGGTACGACGTGGCGGTGACCGCCGGCGGGACCGGCCTGACCCCCACCGACCAGACGCCCGAGATGACCCGCCGGGTCATCGACCGCGAGATCCCCGGTATCGGCGAGGCGCTGCGTTCGGCCGGAGCCGCCGCCGGGGTCCCGGCGGCCATCCTGTCCCGCGGCCTGGCGGGCGTCGCGTCGCGGACGCTGATCGTCAACCTCCCTGGATCCTCTGGCGGCGTCAGAGACGGCATGAGCGTGCTGCGCCCGATCCTGGTGCACGCCGTTGACCAGATCCGGGGCGGTGACCATGTGCGGTCAGACCCGGGCACCGGACACTCCCATGGCACGGGCACCGACCAGGCAGCGGAACGGGCATAGCGTTGCGATTCCGTCTCGGCAGCGGACGGCCGCCGCGCGCGGCTGATACGATCGCTGCTTCTTTGACCAGGCAGGCAGCCGTGAGCGTAGCGGGCGAACCGGCGGCCGCGCCCTGGCTGACCGCGGCTATCGCGGGCCGGCATGGTAGTCGCGCGGGGGCGCCTCCGCGGGGAAACTGCGCCTACGCTAGATGTGCAGCACCAATCAGGGGAATGATTGAAGGCCGTGGGACGTATCCACGGGTGGCCGGCCACCCTTACCGAGCCGGACCTGCTAGAGGCGCCGGTCGTGCTCCGGCCAGTGCGGGTATCTGACGCCCGCGCCTGGCGCGAGATCCGGGTACGCAACGCCTCGTGGCTGCGTCCATGGGAGCCGTCCAACCCGGAGACGCCGCTCGCGCGGTCGCCGATCGGCCCGTACGTGTCGATGGTGCGCACCATGCGGCGGGAAGCCAGGCAGGGCGTCGCGCTGCCCTGGGTGATCAGCTACGGCGGCGCGTTCGCCGGGCAGCTCACGGTCGGGTCGATCGTATGGGGATCGTCGCGGTCCGGGCAGATCGGCTACTGGATCGATGAGGCGTACGCCGGGCGAGGGATCGTCCCCACGGCGCTGGCGATGGCCGTCGACCACTGCTTCCGGGCGATGGGCATGCACCGGCTCGAGGCGTCCATCCGGCCAGAGAACGTCGCGTCGCGCCGTGTGGTGGAGAAGCTCGGCTTCAGGGACGAGGGAATCCGGGTACGGCAGCTGCACATCAACGGCAGCTGGCGGGACCACATCTGCTACGCCATCACCGCCGAGGAGGTGCCCGCCGGGATGCTCCCCCGGTGGCGGAGTTCCCTCGCCGCGTCACGGTCAGGCGCCTGAGGTCCCGCGACACGGGCTGACTCGTGGCGGGCCTGCCCGGGTTTCCGTGGCCGCCCTCGCATAATGGATCTTTGCAGTGGATCTGCGCGACACGCCGGCCGGGTACTCGTTATCGGCAGTCGGTCCCTTTACGCTGCGTTACATGCCTGGCGTGCCAGTGCCGGAATGACCGAAGGGAGGCACAAGCCTGATGAGCAGCGCCATCCTTTACGTGGCCATCGTCGCGATCTGGGCGTGCGTGCTCATCCCCCGGTGGCTGCGGCGCGACTCGGCCCGCGGAGCCGCCGTCACGCAGGAGCCGGCGCATGAGCCGGCCCGGGTGCCGGCGCCGCCCGCGGACGCAGCCGACGCCGGCCCGGCGCCAGGGGAGGCCGACGACGTCGCGGACGACACGCCGCGGCCGGCGCTCACCCCGGCGCTCACCCCGGCGGCCGAGCCGGTGAGCACGGCGGAGGCACGGCGGCGCATGCTCGCCGCCCGCCGCCGCCTGCTGCTGATGCTGGCCAGCCTGGAGATCGCGGCGGTCACGCTCGCCGTCATCGGCCTGGCCGCCGTATGGGTGGTCATCCCGCCCTCGGTCATGCTCGCCGGTTACCTGCTGCTACTCCGCGAGGCCGCGCAGGCGGACGCGGAGCGCGCGCGGCATGAGGCCGAGGCGGCCGAGCGCGCCAGGGCGCGGCTACTGCGGGCCCGGCGCGCCACCCCCGCCGAGGGCACGTCCACCGCGGGCGCGGCACAGGCAGCGGCGGCACTCGCGGCGCGGCTCGCCGCGGCCCCGGTCCCCGCCGACTACGAGGACTTCGGCCCTGGCCGTGACTTCGCCCCCGGCCTGGCCGGCAAGTACACGACCTCCAACGCGGACGCCGAGGCCGACGAGGACTACTACGACGTCTACGAGCTGCCCCGGCTCCGCGCTGTCGGCGACTAGCGGGCCGCCCCGCCCGCCGATGGCGCGAGCAGACCGCAAAGTTTGGTACTGTATCTCAGGTCCAAGGGGCTATAGCGCAGTCCGGTAGCGCACCTCGTTCGCATCGAGGGGGTCAGGGGTTCAAATCCCCTTAGCTCCACCGCAGGTCGAAGGCCAGTTCCGAGCTTGGAACTGGCCTTCTTGATCTTCCGGCAGCAGCCAACGGCAGCAACGGGTCACGCGAGCAGGTCGCCGAGCTTGCGCAGCGCGTCCCGGGTGGCTTCCGAGGGCGCCGCTCACCCCTGCCGACCGGGGCTAGGCACCGCCCGAACCCCGTGCCGCGCTGACGGTCATCACACGCCACGTTGGCGACTACGCCAACCATGCGCGCCTTCCCAGAGCCGCATGAAAGCTTGACCTAAACGTCCAGCAGCTCACGACTAAAGATCGACATTCCGATATCACTCATTCGGAAAAACATCGCGGCGCCTTGGAGGGAGTTCCCAATATACATGCCCCGCCTTTCTGTCATTTTAGCGATATGCTCTTGTTGACATTCGCGCTCTTTGCGTCCATAGTGTCTATTTACGGCGCTGCCGCGTTGTGGTACAGTCCCGCATAGACAGGAAGGCTAGGGGAGGCCTGTAGTGATTAAGAGTATCGATAGTGCCCTCAATTCTCTACTTGATCAGTACCTAAAAAACTGGGGACCAATTGAATGGCGGTTTGAGCTGAGCCGTTCTTCCCCGAAAGTTGATATCAGCCTAGGTAGAGCCCTGCTAGCCCTAAGCGCTATAGAGACAGACTCAAGAGTAATTTATCGGAAGCTTCATATAGCCAACTTGGATAGGCGCCACGCAATCCAGACGTTCAACATAACCTGGCTGGCTGAGGAAGCGGAGCATGGCCGGGCTCTGCAATGTCTTGCCGAAAAACTCGGAGTTTGCGATGATCCCTGGACGCGGTCTCGAGTTACCGTCCGCCCTCTAGAGTGGCCTGTGCTAGCCATGTCTCGTTTTCTGGGAACCTCGCTTGAGGCTGCGTATCTTGCCTTGGGTGCTATCCAAGAGTACGTCGCCTTGACTACCTACCGGAAGATCGCAGACATCATAGACGATCCTCCAGCTGCTCTGGTTCTCCGAAGGATCGCTGCTCAAGAGGGCCGACACATGCACTTTTACCGCGGTGCGGCCCTGCTCTTCCTGGAAGATCCTAATTGCGCGTATGTGGCATCGAGAATCCTCAGGAAAACTTGGAGACCTCCCGGGATCGATCTCTTGGGACTCCCTGCATGGCTCGCATCCTTCGGTCCTTTGCTGGAATATGATGATTACCGCGCACGGCTGGTGAGGGTAGATTCACTTATTCGAAACATGCCGGGTTTCGAAGGCACTTCCTTTATGGCGCAGTTCCTTGAGCGCCATGGGTACGGTACCGTACCTATGCATGAGTATTCCGGAATACGACAAGCGGTGTCCGGTTGAGCTGCCAGGAACGACTGCAGCTTAAATCTGTTGTTGCCTCACGGCGCTATCGGAGCCAGGAACGACTCAAGCAGCGACGTGTAGCGGGCATGGTCGATGTTCCAGGACTCCAGATGGCCGGCGCCGGGGAACTGGGCGAGAGTGACGAGTGCGGGCTTGG
>DASWAE010000088.1:0-11519 GCA_036391275.1 Trebonia sp. | reverse complement strand
GCCGGCCAGGTCGGCCAGGGACCAGGCGACACGGATGATCTTGTCCGTGCCCCTGGCGGAGACCTGGCCGAGCTCCATGGCCCGGTCCAGGCAGGTCAGCGCCCCGGGCGCGGGCGCGAACGAGCGGCGCAACTCGGTTCCGGGAACCTCGGCGTTCACCCGCCAGGGGGTATCGGCCAGCCGGGCGGCGGCTCGCTCCCTGGCGAGGGCGACCCGCTGCGCGACGACGGCGGACGGCTCGGCGAACTTCCGGTCGTAGAGCATGTCGCGGCGGCTGACCGGCTGGAGGCGGACCTTGACGTCCACCCGGTCGAGCAGCGGCCCGGAGATCCTGGCCAGGTAGCGGCGACGGGCAGTTGGCGAGCAGGAGCAGCCAGACTTGCCCGGCCCCGCCGACTTCGCGCACGGGCACGGGTTCGCCGCGAGAACGAGGGTGAACC
This sequence comes from Trebonia sp., assembly GCA_036391275.1. GTDB lineage: Bacteria > Actinomycetota > Actinomycetes > Streptosporangiales > Streptosporangiaceae > Trebonia. The sequence goes on along the minus strand of DASWAE010000088.1, from coordinate 11,079 downwards.
GGGCGGGGAAGACCGCCTGTGCCCCGGCGCGCGCGATCACCACTTCCCCCGATTCGAGCGGCTGGCGAAGCGCGTCGAGGACGTCGCGGTGGAACTCCGGCGCCTCGTCGAGGAGGAGGATGCCGTGGTGCGCCAGCGACGCCTGGCCAGGGCGGATCACTCCGCTGCCGCCGCCGACGATCGCAGCCATGGACGAGGTGTGGTGCGGCGCGCAGAACGGCGGCGTGGTGATCAGCCCCGACCCGGGCGGCAGCCGCCCGGCGACGGAATGGATCGAGGTGACCTCGATCGCGGCCGGCGCGGCGAGGACGGGCAGGATCGTCGGCAGCCGCTCGGCCAGCATCGTCTTGCCGACCCCGGGCGGCCCGAGCAGCGACAGGTGATGCCCGCCGGCCGCGCAGATCTCCGCCGCGAGCCGCGCCTCCGCCTGGCCGAGCACTTCCGCCAGGTCCAGCCTCCTGGCCATGGCGAGCGCGGGCGCCGGGCCGGGCGGCGGGCCGGGGACCGCCGCCGTCCCCGGCGGCGGGCCGCCGCGCAGCCAGACGATCACTTCGGCGAGGCTGCTCGCGCCGATCACCTGGACACCGGGCACGAGCGCGGCCTCATCGGCGTTCTGCGCGGCGACCACCACTGTCTCGGTACCGCACGCGGCCGCCACCACCGCCGGCAGTACACCGGGAACCGGGCGGAGCCGTCCGTCGAGGCCCAGTTCGGCGAGGAACATCTTCCCGGCGAGCGCGCTGCCCGGCACCGCCTCGGCGGCGGCCAGGATGGCCACCGCGATCGCCAGGTCGAAGCCGGAGCCGCGCTTGGGCAGCGCCGCGGGCGAGAGCCCGACGGTGATCTTGGCGGCAGGCCAGCTCTCCCCGCTGTTGACGATGGCCGCGCGGATCCGGTCCCGTGCCTCGCGCAGCGCGGTGTCCGGCAGGCCGACGAGGATGGTCGCGGGCAGCCCGCTCGCGATGTCCGCCTCCACCTCGATGACGTGCCCCTGGACACCGACGAGCGCCACCGAGTAGGCGCGGGCGAGGGTCACCTAGCCCACCCCCCGGACGTGCTCGATGGTGAACCCGTCGCCGCCGTCGCGCAGCAGGCCGAGCACGTCGATCCGGACCTGGTCGAACCGGATGCCGTGCGCGGACAGCCACTGGGCGGCCAGCTTGCGCAGCCGCCTGCGCTTCGCCTGCCCCACGGCGTCCAGCGGCGTGCCGTAGCGTGTGCCCGACCGGGTCTTCACCTCGCAGACGACCAGCGTGTGCCGCTCCACCGCGACGATGTCGATCTCGCCGTCCGCGCACCGCCAGTTCCTGTCGAGGATCCGGAACCCGCACTTCTCCAGGTAGCCAACCGCAGCCTGTTCGCCTTCCTTGCCAAGCACGTCCTTTGCGCCCATCGTCACCACCTCCCGGATTCGACGATGGCGGCAAATGGCAATTCTGTGCCGGATGAATTTCTGCCTGTGGATAAACCAGGGGGTCATGATCAACTGTGGATAAATCCGGCTGTTTCCGCTCGAATGTCGGTACCCCGTGCTTTAATTCGCGCCCACTGTCAGGTGACGCTGCTCGGCGGGCGCCGCGGCCCCATGACGTGCTTTGCCGGAGGCAGCGTGCGCCTTGCGCGGAGCGCCGCGCGCTTTGCGGAAGCGTCACGTCCTTTACGGCGGCACACACGTGCTTTACGGCGGCATCGACCGCCCAGCCTCGTTACTTTTGGGAATGCCGAGACCAACGTGGCCCGTGAGCTGCGCGGTACTCGTTCATCGCCCGACACGAGCAAATTATCATGAAGGGTTTTGGTGTCAGGAAGAGTTGTTAGTGTGGGAGCGCTAAAAACACTTCACAACACCAAAAGCCTTCACGATCATGACCGGAATTGCGGCCCGGAAGCGGGCGAGCTGGAATGAGCCGGCGGAATTCGCTGATGGAGGCGGGTGAGCTGGAAAGGGCGGCGGGAGCCGGCGGATGGAGGCGGGTGAGCTGGAAAGGGCGGCGGGAGCCGGCGGATGGGGGCGGGTGGGCTGCGGTGGGCGGGCGGGATGTGCCGTCTGGTGGCGGAGCGGGGGAAGCTCGCTGGCTTGGCGGTGGAGATGAGGGCGTTCGGGGTGGAGTTGGCGGGGTGTGTTAAGTGGCCGCGGGGAGCTTGGTGGCATGGCCTATGTAGCTGGCGCGGAGGTTCTTGGAGATGACCATGGCGGAGCGGCGGCCGAACTCGGCGTAGGAGAGCTTGCCCTTTTTCACCTGGTGCGTGAGGAGGATGAGCGCGGGCGGTGAGATGCCGGGCTTGAGGCCGGTCATGCCCTCCTCGCGCAGGTGGTGGCGGGCAAGGGCGTCGCGCAGCTCGGCCGGGGTGATGAACTGGTTCCAGTCGTGCAGGCCGGGCGGCAGCCAGGCGGTCATGGGCCAGTCCTGGCAGTACCTGATCAGGACGAGCTTGCTGATCCTGGTCCGGTTGATCGTGTCGAAAAGGAACAGCCCGCCGGGCTTGAGGACCCGGGCCGCCTCCCCGACGACGGTGCCGACGTCGGCCACGTGCTCAAGCACATCGACGCAGTAGACGATGTCCGCGCAGGCATCGTCCGCGGGCAGGTGCTCCCCTGGGCCGACCCGGTAGTCGATGGCCAGCCCGGCGCCGGCCGCGTGCTTCCGCGCGGCGGCGATCGCGCCAGGCGCGGGGTCGATGCCGATGACCGACGCGCCGAGCCGCGCGACATCCTCGGCGAACAGCCCGCCGCCGCAGCCGATGTCGATGATGACCTTCCCTGCCGGGTCCACGCCTCGCGCGGAGAAGACGGACGTGAAGTACCGCATCCGAGCCGGGTTCATGAGGGTGCGGAGGGCATGCAGCGGCTGGTTCTCGTCCCACCAGACGTCACCTGGCGCGTTGTAGATCTCATTGTCGACTGGCATGGCATTCCCTCTCCGGATGAGCGCGGACTCCCGAGACCTGCGCCGAACCGCTCTCCGACCTGGTACGTGCCCGGCTATTTCCCCGGATCACCGGCGGCGGGTCAGTTCCGTGCACCGGAGCCGCGCCAGTCAACGAGGTGCTGCCCGTAGTCCGCCTCTACCTCAACGCCGAGGGCCTGGATGATGCGGGCGACGGCCTCGTACTGGCTGACCACCACGATGAGCTCAATGGTCCCTGGCTGCCCGAGCGCGGCTTCCAGCTCGCCGAACAGCTCACCGGTGACGGCCGTCGCGTGCACCGCCTCGGTCGCGGTGAGGACCAGGCGTTCCAGCGGGCCGAAGGCGGGCGATTCGCGCCAGCCGGACAGCGCGGCCGCCTGGTCCGCGGTGACCCCCGCGTCCAGGGCCGTCGGGCGGTGGTGGGCCCACTCGTAGGACGAGCCGACGAGCTGCGCCAGGCGGAGTACCGCGAGCTCGCGCAGCCGGGGCGGGCAGTGCTCGCGGGCGCGCAGTGCCCGCGGCAGCCCGCGGTGCGCGTTCATCAGGCCAGGGACGTTGGCCAGCGCGCGGAAGATGTCGGACGGAGGGCGGCCCTCGTCCTTGAACGTGTCGAAGATCCCGGTTGCCCGTGCTGCCTCGTCGTCGTCCTGGACCAGCGGAACTCGTGCCATGCGCCCAAGTCTGGACTAATGCGGGTCCGCGGCGAACTCGTCCCGGGTGAGCGGCAGCCGCTTCCTCGTCTCGTCGTCGGCTGGGGTGTAGACGACGAGGCGGGCCTCCTGGGTGGCGGGAACCTGGAGCTCGCTGGTGGTGAACGTCAGCGTTCCCGCGCGCGGGTGGATGAACGTGCGGACACGGGGCTGGAACTCGGCCACCTCGTGACGCGACCAGAGCTCGGTGAACTCGTCGCTCAGGCCGGACAGGCGGCGGATATCTTCCTCCCAGTCCGGGTCGCCGACGTGCCTGGCGTAGGCGGCCCGCAGCCGCGCGACGAGGTAACGGACGTGCTCGTCGTAGTCCGGCATCTGGTCGCGCGCCGTCGGCTCGGTGAGGACGCACCACAGCGTGTTCCAGTGGATGCACGGCAGCGAGTGCCAGAACCGGAACAGGTCAGAGAGCGCGTCGTTCTCCGCGAGGACGTCGAAGCGGGAATTGGTCACCACGGCAGGCAGCGGGTCAAGTGCCCGCAGGATCTCGGCGACGGCCTCGGTGAGCGCGGAGCGCCCGGAGCTGACGGCTACCGGGACCGCCTCGGCGAGGACGTACATGTGCCACCGCTCGGCCCGGTCGAGCCGCAGCGTGCGTGCGAGCGCGTCGAGCACCTGAGTGCTGACGTTGATCTCCCGGCCCTGCTCAAGCCAGGTGTACCAGCTGACGCCGACTCCAGCGAGCAGCGCCACCTCCTCGCGCCGCAGGCCGGGCGTGCGGCGCCGGAGCCCCGTGGCCATGCCGAAGTCGGCGGGTGACAGCCGTTCCCGGCGGGTGCGCAGGAACTTGCCGAGCTCGGAGCGCCGCCGCTCCGAGCTCGGCGCGTCCTTGGATTCGAAGACGACCACGGGGTGCCAACCTCCGTTTGGATCCCGGCTTGGACATCCACCATAACGACGGCCACTGACATTCGAGGTCGTGCGGGAGCTTGAAATGCCTGGCGCTGGTGCGGCAGGTTCAGGTCTCGCGTCAGACCGCTCGGTCGCGGAGCTTGGCGTCCAGTTCGCCTGGTGCCCGGGAGCTTTTCGGTGCTGTCGGCCGCCGAGCCGCCGAACTCGACCTAGCCGTCAGCATCTCCGTGGAGTGCGGGGCGGCCGGAGCCAGGATGACCGGCGGCGGTTTCGGCGGCTCGGCGATCGCGCTGGCGCCGGACGGCGTGATCCGGCAGCCGCGCACCGAGATCGACCGTCAGTTCAGCCTGCATGAGTACGCCCGGCCCGAGATGTTCGTGGTGCGGCCATCGCCGGGCGCGCGACGTGACGGTTGACGGGCTCACCCCGGTCCGCCCTCGCTTTCTGGGGCACGCTGCCGGGGAGGCCGCGGTGAAGAGCGGCGTGCGAGTCGCCTGCGAGCGCCGCTCTTGTGGTGCCAGCGGGGTACGTGTGGTGCACGGTGAGCCAGTTGTGCCGAGTCTGGGGTGCTCTGGGCAGGGATGAGGAAGGATTTTGGTGTCGTGAAGGGTTGTTAGCGTGATAGTGCTAACAACCCTTCATGATCATGGTCGACACCTTCGATGATGGGACTGTAGGGGTGTGGGTGATCCCCGGCGGGTGGTGGTGGCCGGGGCGTGCGGCCGGGAAGGGACGTAAGTGGCTGAGGCCGAGTGAGTGCGGGGTGGCGGCGGGCCACTGTGGGGCGGGCATTGCTAGGTGAGGGTGCGGTTTACCCGCCAGAGGCAGAAGGCGGCTAGGGCGAGGGCCAGGGCGGTGAAGATGAGCGTCTCGTACCACTGGAGTGGCCAGTAGTGGCTCAGCGGCTGGTAGCTGACGACGTCCCGGATCCCGAGCTTGTTGACGCACTCCTGGGCGGCGGCGTTGAAGGCCGGGGGCGGTTGCGTCGCGGTGCGGGAGACGGCGCTGGACACGGCGTCGGCGGGGAAGGTGTTCGGGCAAGGGCCGACGCCCACCAGGCTGACCTGGCTGGAGGTCACCTGGAAGTTGATGCTGCCGTTGGGCCCGATCCCGCCGAACTGCCCGATGACCTGCCCGGCCTTGTTGATGGTCTGCTCGGACAGCACCCAGCCGCCGGACTTGGCCAGGCTGGCCCCGGGGAGCCCTCCCGAGCCAGTGCCCGGGTCCGCGATGACGGGCGCGATGACCCGGAGCGAGGCCATGAGGTGCGGCCGCACGTAGTAGGTGACGGCCAGCCGGGCCGCGGTGAAACCGACCAGGGTGACGGCCATGGCGGGGATCGTGCGGCGCAGCAGGGCACCGGCGGTGACCCCCAGGGCGAAGGCGAACGCGGCGTAGCCGACCGGCGCGATGCCGCGGACGCCGCACATCGACGGGGTGAGCAGGTTCTGCTGCACCCGGTCGATGGGGCTGAACCACCAGGTCAGGATCAGGCTGAGCAGCCCGGCGGCGGCCATGCTCGCCAGGCCGACGAGGCAGAGCTTGACGGCGAGCCAGCGCTTCCTGGTGACGCTCTGCGTCCAGGCCATGCGGAAGGTACCGGTCTCCAGCTCGCGGGCGACCAGCGGCGCGCCCCAGAAGGCGCCGATCAGCGCGGGCACCACCAGGAGCACGGGCGGCGCGGCCACCTGCATCCAGCGGTAGCTGGCCAGGAACGCCGTCGTGGCCGCCGCGCAGGTGCTGGCCTGGCAGCCGGCGACGTTCACGTCGTAGAGGTGCAGCAGCCGGGGGCCGGTGACCAGCGCGAGTACCGTGGCGGCCGCCAGCGCGACCACGGCGATCGCCGTCTGGGTGCGAGCCTGCAGCCAGGCGAACCTGATCATCGGACGACTTCCAATCCGGATCGGGGGGCGGGCCCGGCGTCGCGGGCCCTGCCCATGTAGGCGAGGACGAGGTCGTCCAGGGTGACCGGCCTGACGGTCCAGGCCGGGTCGAGGACCGGGCCGTCGCTCCTGATGAGGAAGGTGCTCTGCACGTCGGTGCGGCTGGCCTCGATGACCTCCTGGCCCGCAGGAAGCGAGCCCGGGTCACGGCGCGGGCCGGACAGCCGGTGGTGCGACGCGAGCAGCTCGCTCACCTCGCCGGCCAGCGCGACGCGGGAGGCGACGAGCACGACCAGGTAGTCGCAGACCCGCTCGATGTCGGCGATCAGGTGCGAGGACAGCACGACGCTCGACCCCTGCTCGGCGACGACTCCCATGAGGGTCTGCAGGAACTCGCGCCGGGCGAGCGGGTCAAGGCTGGCCACCGGCTCGTCGAGCAGGATGAGCTCGGACCGCTTCGCGACCGCCGTGGTCAGCGCGAGCTGGGCCCGCTGGCCGCCGGACAGCGAGCCTGCCCGCTGCCGCGGGTCGAGGCCGAGGTCCGCGATCCGGCGCGCCGCGAGCTCACCGTCCCAGCCACCCGGGTTAAGCCACTCCCCCATCCGTAGGTGTTCAGCGACCGACAGCGGCCCGTACGCCGCCGCGTCCTGTGCGACGAAGCCGACCTTCGCGAGCTGCGCGGGAGTGCTGCCCGGATCGCCGCCGAGGACCGTGATCGTGCCCGACGTCGGGTACAGCAGCCCGGCGGCCAGCTGCAGCAGGGTGGTCTTGCCCGCCCCGTTCGGCCCGACCAGCCCGACGACCTTCCCCGCGGGGATGGCCAGCGTGCAGTCGCGCAGCGCCCAGCGCCTGCCTTACTGCTTGCCGACGGCGCTCGTCTCGATCATCGCGTTCATGCGACGCCCTCCGCGAAGCAGTTGCGGACCGCGGTGCGGTAGATCGCCTCGATGTCGTCCGGGCCAAGGCCCGCCGCGCGCGCCGCGCGCAGCCATTCGGTCATCGAGGCGAGGAACCGCGCCTGCGCGGCGGGGTCGGTCCGCGGCAGCGTCCTGGTGACGAACGTGCCCGCGCCCGGCCGGGCGCGCACCAGGCCCTCGCGCTCCAGGTCCCGGTACGCCTTGAGCACGGTGTTCGGGTTGATCGCCAGCTTGGCGACGACCTGCTGGGCCGTCGGCAGCTGGTCACCCGGCTTGAGCAGCCCGAGCTGCAGTGCCTGGTGCACCTGCTGTACCAGCTGCAGGTACGTGGCGACGCCGGAGCCGGCATCGAGCTGGAACTCGATCACGTTCCCTACTTCCGCTAATGAATGAAAAAACTAACTCATTAATGAAATAAAACTATAGCCGCTGGGGGCCGTGCGCAAGGCGGTTTCGCGGGCGGACGCGGGCGCGGCCGGTCGCTGCGCGCGTCAGGCGCGGAGCTGCAGCTGGTCATCGCCGGCTACACCGTGAGCTACGCGATGCTGCTGATCACCGGGGCGCGGCTGGGTGACCTGATCGGCCGGCGGCGGATGTTCCCGCTGGGGTGCCTGGTGGTGCTGCCGCTGATGCTCGGGCACCAGGAGCACTGGCCGGCGTGGTCGCTGGCGTGCATCGGCGGCGGGCTCGCGCTGATCCCCGTCTTCCTTTACACCGAACGGAGGGTTGCTGCGCGCGGCGGGCAGCCGCTGCTGCCGGTGGCGGTGTTCCGCGCGCCGGGGCTGGCGCCCGGGGCTGGCGGCGATGACGCTGCTGCTGGTGACGTACGGCGGGTTCCCGTTCAGCCCGCTGGTCACGCAGGCGCTGGTGGGCGAGCGGTTAGGTCACCTCCAGCTGGACGCCGTCCTGGTCGCGGATCCCGACCAGCACGCGCCGGTACTTTTTCGCTCCTTTCCCGTCCCCCCGATTCAGCCGGCTGCCGGCTCGAACGTGGCCAGCATCGCCTCCAGCGCCTGCTGGTCGGGGCCTATGAACGGATCGGTGTCCGGTGCGGCCGCGAGCATGTCGCACAGCGACTGGGCGATTCCCGCCGCGGGCGGCAGGTGGGTGCTGTACACCGTCTCAGGATCAAGGGCGCGCATGGCCCGGACGGAGTCGAAGTAGCGGTCGCTGTGCGCGTTGTGCACCCAGGGGCTGTCCACCGCGGCCCACAGCAGCTGCGCGGCCCGCAGGTCTGCGGCAGGTATCTCGCGGACGTCGGGGACAGCGGCCAGCGCGGGCGCCGGCATCGGCGCGCCGAAGCAGTCCGAGCTGAAGCAGGTGCGCGTCCGCTCGTCGTAGAAGCCGGTTGTCGCGGGGTTGTCGAACAGCGGCGGACGGAACGCGCGCAGCGTCCGGTCTCCGACATCCAGGCTCTGGCCGGGGTTGAGCAGGTACACCCGGTCGATGGGCAACGGCCGCTCGGCGGACATGAGCCCCACGCCGGTGAACGTGGTCACCAGCCGGGCCTGGGGTGCTGCCGCCAGCAGCGCGAAGAGGCCGCCGGTGTGATCGCGGTCGGGGTGCGTGAGCCAGATCCAGCGGACCTCGGCCGGGTCGATCACCTCACAGAGCGCGCCCACGAAGTCGCGGTCGGGCAGGCCGAGCCCGGTGTCCACCACGATCGGTTGCTGCGCGTGCAGCACGTAGGCGTTGACCGGGAGAAAGCCGATCCCCGGTACCTCGAGCTGGTCATTGAGGACGGTGACGTCACTGATCCGGTGGGTGTTCATTTCGATCTCCCTGCAGGTCTCGTCGGATCTGTCAGAACAGCACGCGCGCGGCGGTGACGGCGGCGCACGCCGAGGGGTCGCCGGTGACGAGCTCCAGCGCCGCGTCGTCTCGGCGCCCGGCGAGGGTGCGCATGTACTCCACGGCGTCGGCGCGTACAGTGGCGACCGGATCGCCGGCGCCGATCTGCCAGGTGCCCCCGGCCGCGCCGGTGAGCTCCAAGACCACGGCGGGTCCGGACCACAGGCCGTCCAGGTCGCGCAGGACCTGCTCGACCGCGATCCGGTCGTGCGTGCCGATCACGAACGGCTTGCTGGTGGCCTGGCAGACGTCGTCCCGGTGCATCCACAGATCCCGCAGGTGGATCACGTCGTGCAGGTAGGCGAGTGAGATCTTCGGCGGATCCGGCAGGCCGGTGGGCACCTGCAGCCGCCGGACGAGGTCCGGGGTGCGGCGCAGGCGGCGGTTGGCGCGCGGCCACAGCCGCAGGAAGCGGTCGTGCAGTTGCGCGGGAGAGAGCTCGCGGTGCTCTTCGACCTGGACCTGCATGTGCCTGTCGATCTTGGACATTTCGGGGTGGCGCCGGGCCGCGCGCCGGTCGCGCAGCGGGAACAGCCAGGGCTGGAGGTCCTCCTCCGCGTGGCCGCACAGGTGTCCGACGATGTCCTTGACATCCCACAGCGTGCACACGGTGGGGCGGGACCAGTCGTCCGGGCCGAGGGTGGCCAGCAGGTCGGTCCAGGTGCCGATCTCGGCCGCGCGCAGCGTGAACGCCTGTGCCTTGTCGGCCTGCGGGATGTCACGCGCCGCTCGCACGGCCCGGTCCGCGGGTGTGGTCATGATGTGCGCTCCTTCGGGGTGTACCGGGTGATGAACAGGTCGAGCACCGTGGGGACGAGCCGGGTAAACCGCCCCGTCTCGTACGGGGCATCGGGCTCGTTGGCCAACTGCTGGGACACGACGCCGCTGAGGAGGCTGGTGTAGAGTGCGACGGCCTCGTCGCCGGCCGCCTCCGGCGCGAGCTGCCCGGCCTCGACCGCGGCGCGCAGGCGCGAGCGCAGGTCCTCGAGGGACTCGATGGCCGGCGCGAAGGACTCGGGTGAGGGCTCGAACCCGGGTACGGTGTGCCAGAACAGCAGCTGGCTCAGCACCGGGTTCTCAACGCACCAGCGGCAGAACACGTCCTGGACGGCCCGGAGCCGGGTCAGCGGGTCGAGGCCGTCGAGCGCGGCCTCGGCTTCCCGCGTGGTGGCCAGGTTGCGCCGGGCCCCCTCCCCGAACAGGGCGTCGTAGATGGCGGTCTTCGACGGGAAGTACTGATACAGCGACGGTGGCCGCATGCCCATCCGGCGCGCCACCTCGGCCAGGCTCAGCGCCGCCACGCCCTCCTCGGCCATCATCTCGAGGGCCACCTCAAGGATCTCCTCGATCGTCTGGCGGCGGCGCCGGGCGCGGCGATCCAGGCGCGGGTATTCGGCGGGCTGAGCCATGGCTGATAACCTCCTATCCGTAAGAAAACCTAATGCCATTAGATTTGTCAACGGTTCGGAGGGCAATTCAGGGCCGGATCTGCTCCATACCCCCGTTGAACATGCGCGCGGCTGGCTCACGCGCGAGCGCACCGGGGGGCTGCCGTGCGGGATGGCCCAGGTGGTCCTGGGCCGGGGGCCCGCAGCTCGGCCATGACGGGCCACCTCTGGATCAGCATGAAGTCACCCTCGTCGCTGGCGTGCCGCCGCTGCGGCGGCGGCTGGCCGAGGCGGCCGTCAGCCGGCCGACGCGGCGCATCGGCTACCTGACCGCGGGCATGCCGCTGGACCCGCGGACGGCCGAACTCGTCGGAACCGTGCTCGGCGGCCGGCTCGGCGAGGTGCACGGCACGACCGAGACCGGGCCGATCTGCGTGCGGCCGCCGGTTCCCTGGCAGGACGCGCGCTCGCTCGGCCGGCCGCTTCCCGGGGTCCGGGGCCGGTTTTGCCGGAGTTCCCGGCGGTGCGCTCGTGCCTGGTCGACGGTCCAGGCCGGGTCGAGGACCGGTTCA
>DASWAE010000087.1:0-3010 GCA_036391275.1 Trebonia sp. | reverse complement strand
GGCCAGCCGCGGGTAGGCGCCGGACCGCTCCGCGTTCTCGTGCGCCAGGGTGGCGACCAGGTTCTGCCGCGTGCCCTCCACCGAGATGGGGGCGGCGGTCGGGGCCTCGGGTCGCCCGCCGAGCCGCCGGAGCGCCTCGGCGTGGCTACCCGCGCGGACCTCCTCCGATCGGGCCGCGGCGCGGAAGAGGCGGGCGACGCCGCGGTAGCCCTCCTGGTCGGCCTTCTCTGCGAACGCGAGGTAGCGCGCGTGGGCGCGGGTGTCGGACAGGTAGGCCGCCTGAAGCGTCGCGACGGTCGGCGGTGCGTCGGTGCGGGCCGTGGCCCGAGCGGGAAGGTGCCCGAGCAGGGCGGCGAGGACGACGAGCTGCGCGAGGCGGATCGTCATGAGCTCTCCTCTTGGCTGGGGGCCGGCTTCCCCATTGCGGGCGGCGAAACGGCCGGTGTTCGGGGGATGTTCGGACCGCTCACGCGACCTCGCCATCCGTCGCATGACGCACGAGGAAAGCCGCCGTCCTCACCGCGGCTTCACCCGCCCGCCGGGACGGATGGTGCAGCGTCCCGCATCCCGGACGCGCCGAGTTCAGTCGGAGTCGGGCGCCATGGTCTATGGTGGTCTTGCCCGGCGGGGTGCCGGGGGCGGAGACCGACCCTGAGGCAGGCCGTGGCCGCGGCGGTGCTCCTGCTGGCGCTGGCTGCCCGCGCCGGGGACGCCACCCCGGTGAAGCTCCAGGTTGGCGGCGTGCTGAAGCTCTGCCGCGAGGGGCTGGTGATGTGCCCGGCCGCCAGCTTCCTCTGCGACGATCCCAGGGTTGCGCGCATCGAGAACGGACCGGACGGCGCCGAGCTGAAGGCGATCGCGCCCGGGACCACCCTCTGCAGCGTGCTCGGACGGGACCTGGCCTTCCGGACCGTGCTCGAGGTGACGGTGACGGCGGCCGAGGCGCCCCGGTGACTCACGCGGGGCGGCGCGACCGGCCGCCGGATGGAGGCCGATCGCGCCGCCTGCGTCGCACGCCGCCGGGCGGATCACCCGCGCCGGCGGCCTCCCATCACCACTCCGACTTCTGGATCTCGATCGCCTGCTTGAAGTAGAGCTCCGGGTCCGTCAGCTTCTTCGTCTCGGCGTCGGTGTAGCCGAGCGCCTTGAAGTTGAGGACGCCGTTGATGCCGTGGCAGTTGACGCAGGTGAGCGCCTTCCCCTTCGTGACCAGGTGGTCGTTGCCGAAGTAGATGGTCTGCCAGCCGGGGACCGCGTTCTTCGCCACCGCCGCCGGATCCTTCATCCCGAGCGTCCGCGCGGCCGACTCGACGCCGGCGCGGGGGTTGCCGGTGGCCATGGGCGGGGCGAAGTCCATGGAGAGGAGGTTGCCCGTCTTCGCGTCGAAGAAGGCCTTCCCCGTGTAGATCTTGAACGGGTAGATCTGGCTCTTGCCGTCCTTGCGGCTCCCCTTCGGGCCCACGAAGTGCGGCTCGTTCCGGACGGTCTTGTTGTACCAGGCGTAGACGGGGGAGGTCTCGTTCGCCTCCTTCTTGAGCGTGGTCGGCTCGTAGTACTTGTCCTCGCCCTGCTGCCACACCGTGAAGTCCTTCGCCACCGCCCCGCCGGTCCGCGGGATGTGGCAGGTCTGGCAGGCGATCCTGGCGGTGTGCGCGTTGTACGTGGCGAGCTTGTGCGGCTTCATGCCGTGGCAGTCGCTGCAGGCGAGGCGCACGCCGTCGTTGGCCCAGTTGTTCGGGTCGTAGCCGGTCGGCATCTTGTGGTTCTTGGCCGCGTGGCAGTCCACGCAGACCATCCCCTTCGCCGCGTGCACGTCCGTGTCCTTGTTGAACGCGAAGCCGCGCTTGATGAGCACGCCACCGCCGGCCGACTCGTGGCAGATCATGCAGTTCTTCACCGTCGGCTTGCCGATGGCGAGCGCCGCCTTGGTGGTGCGGTCCTGCCCCATCACCAGGCGCCCCTTCTCGTCCATGAACGGCTTTCGCAGCCGGAGGTCGTAGTCGGTGGAGTGGCAGATCAGGCAGTCGACGGCGGCCTCCGCCTCGGGGCCGGTGCTGCCCACGTCGCTCAGGTGGTTGCCGGGGTGGCAGGTGTTGCAGCCCGTGAACTTGGACTTCCCCTCCGCGTTCTTCGGGGTCTCCTTCAGGTTGTTCACCAGGTCGTTGCCGTTGCACATCGTGTAGATGCGGTTCTTCATCCCGTACTCGAGCTTCGGGTCCAGGTGGTCGACGTTGTCCACCTTGGAGGTGTGCTTCCAGTGGACCGACCCGAGGAACTCCTTCGCCTTGCCGGGATGGCACTCCTCGCACGTGGACGGCCCCTTGTAGCCGTCCTTCTCGATCTGGCTCCTGCCCGGATGCTCCGCGCCCCGCGCGCCCCCCGCGTACAGCAGCGCGGCCAGCGCGGCGGCGATCGTCCCCGTACCCTTCATGATCCCTGCTCCTCTTCGAGATGGTTTGAGCTGCACAGATCCCGCCTCGCGAGAGCGACGCCAGCGGAAAAGGGTTCGCGCGCCTCGCACGTTTCGCCGCACCTCGCGCGCGACCTTCAGTGAATGACGTGCCGCTCGAAAAGGCGCGGCCGCGCCGCCCGCGGGGGAGTGCCCCGGGGCGACGCGGCCTGCGCTCCGGCTGCTCGAGCGGGGAGGGGGCTCAGCAGCCCGCGGTCTTGCGGAAGTACGTGCTGACGTTCTTCCCGTCCTTGACCTCGTACTTGCAGCGGATCTCGTCGCCCTCGACGATGCGGTGATCCTTGAACTTGTCGAGGGTGAGGTCGTCGTTGACGGTGATGTCCACCAGCTGATCGGTCTTGGTGTCCTTCAGCGTGGCGGTGGCGGTCTTGGCGTCCTTGCCGGAGATGTCGATCTTGGTGATGACGCCGACCATCTTGATCTCGTCGGCGCGCGCGACGCTGCTGATCGCGAGGAGCCCGAGGACCAGCTGCGCGACGACGAACAGGGCTGCGACTGCCTTCTTCATGGCGGTTCTCCGTGGTTACCGTGTGCTGCGTG
>DASWAE010000086.1:0-22436 GCA_036391275.1 Trebonia sp. | reverse complement strand
GCCTGGCTGACTCGATACCGGCCGACGGCGCGGTCGCCGGCGGCGGGCGCCCCGGTGCGGGCGGGGTCGCGGACGCGCTCGTCGCGGCGGTCGCGCCGCTGCGCGACGCGGGCGCCCCGGTACAGCTCAGCCTGACCGGCGGCAAGGACAGCAGGCTCATCGCCGCCGCCCTCGTCAAGGCCGGCGTGCCGGTGACCGGCGTCACCCACGGCTTCGCCGATCACCCGGACGTCGTGGTGGCGGCCGAGATCGCCCGGCGCCTCGGCATCGGGCACGTGGTCCGCACCCCGACCGCGCCGGGCCAGCGGGTCGACGTGCTCGGCCGGATCCGCGCCACCGTGCTGGTCGCCGACGGGATGCTGTCCGCGTTCGAGAACGTCGGCCGTCCCGACCCCGCCGCCGCGACCGCGGTCGCCGCGGGCGGTCACGGCGGCGAGCTGCTGCGCGGCGGCTACGCCGAGACGGCGGGACGACCCGGGTCATCCGGCGGGCTGCGGGGCGCCCTGTCCCCCGCCCGCCGCGCCGCGCGCTCCGCCGAGCTGCTGCGCCGACTCACCACCAGGCACCTGGGCCTGATCCGCCGCGGGCCCGCCGCGTCCTACGTCGCCTCGCTCGCCCCGTGGACGCCGCGGCTCGCCCGCAGCCCGCTGCACGCCCTTGACGACTTCTACCTGGTCAATCGGGCCGGACGCTGGTCGGCGGCCGCCCGGCAGGCATACCTGTTGCGGGAGCGCCTGGTCCAGCCGCTGTTCGATGACCGCGTCGTGCGCGCCGCCAGGGCCGTCCCGCTCGCCGACCGGGTACGCGGCGCCCTGTCGGCCGCGGTCCTCGCCGAGCTTTCCCCCGCCCTGACGGACATCCCCCTTGCGGGCAAGCCGCCCGCCGCCGCCGGGCAGGCGCCTTTCGACTGGCGCCGCCAGTACGGCGAGGAGGTCGCGTCATTCCTGCGCGGCTACATCCTCGACCAGGGCGCCGCGGGCGGCCTGTTCACCGTGGTCAGCCGCCCCGCCGCCGAGGCCCTGCTCCGTCCGCCGCAGGCGGACCGCGCCGCCATCTGGGCCCTGGCCACCCTCGCCTGCCTCACCTCCGGCGACTACCGCAACGCCCGCGAGCCAGCCCAGCACCTCCCCGTCACCTGATACCGGCCGCCACTCCCCTCCAGTGCGCCTGGCGGGCCTGGCTCCACGATGCGCGAGAGTCTCCAGGCCCCCTGCCGTCAGCCGCTCTCCCGGCCCGCGCGTTGCCGATACTTCTTGCTGTTATCTGCTTTTTCGGCGGATCGGGGGCGGCGGCCGCAACATAGTGGATGTTTGGGCACACCCGGGTGTGCCCAAACATCCACTATCATCGCCGAGCTCTAGCGCGCCCTCACGCTTCTTGCTGTTATCAGTGGCGTGATGGGTGGCGCGGCCAACCTCGGCGTGGCCGGCGTGGTGGATGTGCCGGCGTGGCCGGCGTGGTGGCAGCCAGGAGCGGCGCATCCTGACCGGGGCGAGGCTGGGACAGCCGGAGTTAGCCGCGGCCGTACTTGTTCTCGGCGTGCCAGAAGAAGACGAGGCCGACGACGAAGAACACGACGCCCCAGGCGACGGCGGCGATCCACAGGTCGTTGTTGGTGACGATGGGGTGACAGTAGGCCTGCCACGCGTTGTTCACGGTCGCGGTGCCGGGGATGTGACCGCCCGGGTTGCCGAGGAACGCGTTGCACTTCGCGGCGTTGTACGGCTGGTTGCCTGCCGACTCGGCGCGGTACGTCGACATGAACGAGACGCGGATCAGGGAGATATAGACGGCCGCCGGGTTGAGCGACAAGACCTGCTTCGCGGGCGTGCTCAGCGTCGCGGGCAGCGTGATGATCAGGTACATCACGCCGCAGAAGTACCGGGAGATGCGCAAGATGAACGGGATCAGCTCAGACACGTCGGCGACCGAGCCGCCCATCCGGGCGACCATCAGCGCGGCGCCGGTGTTGAACATCGTCTGCAGCAGGATCGCGGGGATGGCGAGCAGCCAGTAGTAGCTGAGCCCTTCGCCGCTCACCAGCATGACGACGACGAGCACGCCCATGCCGACCAGCATCTGCTGCAACTCGACGATCACGTAGGCGAGCGGCAGCGACGCGCGGGGGAAGTACAGCGCGCGGATGAGCTGCAGGTTGGCCCGCATCACGTTCGAGCCGGTTACCACGGACCGCTCGGTGAACGCGAAGACGAACACGCCCGCCAGCAGGAAGGCCGGGTAGTGGGTGACCCCGCGCTTCGCGCCGAACAGCAGGCCGAAGATCAGGAAGTAGACGAACGCGTTCAGCAGCGGGGTCAGCACCTGCCACAGCTGGCCGAGCTTGGCCTCGGTGTACATCGAGATGTTGCGCGCGGTGGCGTAGCCGGTGATGAAGTGCCTGCGCTGCCAGAGCGCCTTCATGTACTTGGGCAGCGACGGGCGGGCGCCGGCCAGCTTCAGGTTGTGGTCGGCGGCAAGCTGGCCCAGATCCTGGTCGGGCACCCGGGGCTTGTCGGGCGCGATGATAGCGCCCGCCTCCAGGCTGCCTGGCGCGCTGATCTGACCGCTGTTGTCCACGACCGGGAAGTCTATTGGACGCAGTGGCGAATTCTGGCATCGGCGTCGGGTTCGATGCCAACCGCGTCCGTTCCGCAACCTGGCGATATCGCCCCGGTGGCGGGCCCGGGCCACCGGCCCGCCGCCGGCAACTGTTAGCTATATCGTTATCTGTCGAGGAAGCACTTGCCAACTCGGGGCGTCGGCCGGCCCCGCCGGGAAGGCGGCCGGGACGGGGCGGGGGCCACGCTCCCGTCCTGGATGATCCCGAAGACCTTCCTAGAGACCGGAGTCGGCGATCCTGACCAGGATCCTGCGGCAGCCCTCCTCGTGCCGGACCACCTCATCGGGGGCGGCGGCGCGCACCTCGTTCAGCTCGACGGTGGAGAGCGTCTCGCGGCAGCCGCCGCACTGGCCGCGCCGCAGCGGCGCCGCGCCGAGGCCGCCGGAGGACGCGCGGATCTTGTCGTAGAGGGCGAGCAGGTCGGCGGGCACGTCCGGGACCACGGCCGCCCGCGCCGCCGTGGCCTTGACCGCCTGCTCGTCGATCTCGGCCAGGGCCGCGTCGCGGCGCGAGGTGGCCGCGGCCAGGTCGCTGCCGACGGTCTCCGCCTCGGCGCCCGCGCCGTCGCGCAGCGCCTGGGCCGCCTCGCGGCGCTCCATCAGGTCGAGCACGACCTCCTCCAGGTCGCTTTGCCGCCTGCGCAGGGAGGCGACCTCGGACTGCAGCGACTCGAGCTCCCGCGCGTTCGACACCTGGCCGGCGTTCAGCCGCTGGTTGTCCTTGTCGATGCGGACGGTGACCTGCTCCACGTCCTTTTCCGCGCGGGACAGGTCGCGGTCCAGGTCCGCCAGGTTGGTGTCCGCGATCGTCATCGCGTCCCTGACCTTCGCGGCGCGCTCGGCCAGCTGGTCGAGCTCCGCGTTCTCTGGCAGGGTCCGCCGCCGGTGGTCGAGCCTGCCAAGCTCGGCGTCCAGGTCGGCCAGTTCGAGCAGCCGCAGCTGCGCCTCGGGAGATGCCTTCACGAAGGCCAACGTTAGTCGCCCGCGCGGGCGTTGTCGCATGGTAGACACATCGGCATGGGGATCCCTCGGGTAAGCAGGCCCTATATGCCCGGATACGGCATCGCCGGCCCGGAGTACGGGAGCGGGCTGCTGCACTGGTCATGGGCGGCGGAACGGCTCACCGCCGCGCGCAACTACTGGGTCGTCAGCACCTGGCCCGACGGCCGGCCGCACACCATGCCCGTCTGGGGCATGTGGGACGACAGCACGCTGTGGTTCACCTCGGCGACCGGGTCGCGGAAGGTGAAGAACCTGCGCGCCGACCCCCGCTGCTGCGTGACCACGGAGGACGCGTCCGACCCGGTGATCATCGAGGGCACGGCGCGGTTCGCGGCCGACCCGCAGGTGCTGCGGCGGGTGGTCGACCTGATGAACGCCAAGTACCACAGCGGCCTAGACCTGGACTTCCTCGACCCGGCGAAGAACGCGACGATCGGCGTCCGGCCGCAGCGCGTGTTCTCCATGTTGCACAGCGACTTCACCGGGTCGCCGACTCGCTGGGTGTTCGACGAGGACACGTAACAGCGGCTGGTGCCCGCGCCTTGGCTCCGCTCCCCGCCGAAAGCAGTTCGCAATCATCCAGAACGGGGGCATGTTGAACCCGGCGAGTAGCGTGGCCGTGTAACTGATTGAGGCCGCGACCGCGGCTTCGCGGCACGGTTTCGCGGCACGGCTTCGCGTAACGCTGGCGGGATGGCGACGGACCATACAGGTATGACTTCGAGAACTGGCTTCAGCCGGTGGTGGGGCGCGGCGTGCGGGCTGGTCGCCGCCGCCGCGGCGATGGGCATCGGGCAGCTGCTCGCCGGGTTCACCGTGCCCGCCGCGTCGCCCGTGGTCGCGGTCGGCGAGGCGGCGATCGATCGCACGCCGCTCGCCGTCAAGGACTGGGCGACCTCGACGTTCGGCACGTCAGATAAGGCGGTGCTGCTCGCCGGGGTGCTCGTGGTGGTCTTCGGCTACTCCATCGTGGTGGGCGTGCTCGCGATGCGGCGGCTCATCCTGGGGTTCCTCGGCCTGGCGATCTTCGCGGGGCTTGGCCTCGCCGCCGCGCTGACGCGGCATGGGGCGACGGCGTCCTACGCGGTGCCGACCCTGTTCGGCGCCGCGGCGGGGGCGCTCATGCTGTGGTGGCTGGTCATGACGGCGCGCCGGGCCACGTCGGCGGGCAGCGCCGGCCGGGCGGGGCGTGCTACTGCCGCTGGCTCCGCCGCGGACCGGCTGCCGCCGATCGCGTTCGGGCCTGGTCGCGCTGATGACACGGGCTGGGTGTCGGCAGGCGGCGGCGCGCGCGCCGGGGACGGACGGGGCGGACGGGACGGGGACGGGGCCGGGCAGGACGGCGACGCCGGGGACGGCGCCCGGGAGCGGGAGCCGCTCCCGGCGTGGACGCCAGCCGGGCAGGCCAGGCAGTCCGCGCGGCGGCAGTTCCTCTTCGCGGCGGGCGCCGGCGTCGCGGCGGCCGCGATCGGCGAGTACGGCGGCCGGTCCCTGGCGACGCGCAAGAACGTGTCGCTGGCTCAGGCGGCGGTGCGCTTCCCCCGGGCCGCCGTGGCCGCGCCGCCGCTACCCGCCGGCGCGAACCTGCCCGTGCCGGGCATCTCGCCGTTCATCACGCCGAACGGCCAGTTCTACCGGGTGGACACCGCCCTCCTCGTCCCGCAGGTTGACCCGTCGAACTGGCAGCTGCGCATCCACGGCATGGTCAGCCGCGAGGTCGTCATCACCTTCGATGAGCTGCTGCGGCGGCCGCTGATCGAGGACTACGTGACGTTGTGCTGCGTGTCCAACCCCGTCGCCGGACCCTACATCGGCAACGCGAAATGGCTCGGCGCGTCTTACGCGTCGCTGATCAGGTCGGCGGGCCCGAAGCCAGGCGCGGACCAGCTGCTGTGCACGTCCGTCGACGGCTTCACCTCGGGCACGCCGCTGGAGGTGGTGCTCGACGGGCGGGACGCGCTCATCGCCGTCGCGATGAACGGCACCGCGCTGCCGACGGCGCACGGGTTCCCTGCCCGCCTCGTCGTGCCTGGCCTTTACGGGTACGTCTCGGCCTGCAAGTGGGTGACCGACATCGAGGTCACCACGTTCGCGGCGGCGCAGGCGTACTGGGTGCCGCGCGGCTGGTCGCAGCTAGGCCCGATCAAGACCGAGTCCAGGATTGACGTGCCGGCCGGCGGGTCGGCGGTGCAGGCGGGCCGGGTGGCCGTCGCCGGGGTGGCATGGGCGCAGCACAAGGGCATCGATGCCGTCGAGGTGCGCGTCGACCGCGGACCGTGGCACCAGGCCACCCTGGCGAGCGTGCCGGACATCGACACCTGGCGGCAGTGGGCCTGGCAGTGGGACGCCACCAAGGGGACGCACCTGATCGAGGCCCGGGCGACCGACAAGACGGGCTACACCCAGACCTCGGCGGTCACGGACGTCGCACCCAACGGCGCCACCGGGTACCCGTCCACCCAGGTCAACGTCTCATAGCCGAAGCCGAGCCCGCTGGGGCGGCTGGGTTAGGCGAGGGCTACGGAGATCGGGGTGTAGAGGCACTCGGGAGTGCCGCGCGGTTTGAGGTCGCCGTGAGCCATGACGACGGTGCGCGAGACCGGTTCGAGGCCGTGGGCATGGGCCCAGGCGGGCAGTTCGGGGCGGTCCGGGTCGAGATCGAGGCGGACTGGCGTCTCGACGCGCGCGGCGAGCTCCGCGATGAGCCGGGTGGCCGCCCCGGCGTCGGGCGCCACCAGCGGGCCGATCACGGTGGACGTGACGTGGTTGCGCCACGCGGCCCCGTAGCCGACGATGCCGTGGCCGTTCTCGATAACGGCGATCCGGTCCGCGAAACCCGGCAAGCGTCCGACGATCGCCCCGCGGTCCGCCCCGAACGCCGTACGGTCCACGGCGAGGATCGCGGGCATGTCAGCCTGGCCGGCCAGCCGGACGACTGCGGGCGAATCCGTGCCGGGCGAGGGGCGGAAGCGGCCGACGAAGGAGACGTTGCGGCGGACCGGGGTGAAGCCGAGCTTCTCGTACAGGGGACGGCCCATGTCGGTGGCGAAGAGTGTCACCACGGCGTCCTCGCCGGCCGCCGCCAGGAGGTGCTCCATCAGCGCGCGGCCCAGGCCGCGCCGCCCGTAGCGGGCGGCGACCAGCATCATGCCGACCGACGCCAGATCCGGTCCCCAGCGGGTCAGCACGACAGCGCCGGCCAGCCCGCGGCCGTCGGGCGCGTCGATGCCGAGCACCTCGGACGCCGTTAGCAGCAGCGACCACTTGGCTCGCTCCGGCGACCAGCCCCGGTCAAGCGAAAGCGCGACACATCGCTTGAGGTCGGCCGGGCCGAGCCTGCGGATCGGCGGGAAGCTGGAAGGGCGCTGCTGATCGACGGGCATGATCATCGAGGCTACGGGGCGCCCGCGGCCGCTGCCACCCGTTTTCGCGGCCGCCCCGGTCAGCGGGCCGGAACGCCGAGCCGACGGGCCGGGGCGACGGGCCGGGGCGCGGTCAGCGGGCGAGGTCGGTGATGCCCTCGAGGAAGCGGTCCACGTCGGAGGCGTCGTTGTAGTGCACCAGACCCGCGCGGACCGCGCCGTCCGGCTCGAGGCCGAGCACGGTGCACAGCTCGTAGGCGTAGTTGTCGCCGTCCCAGACGTTCACGCCGCGGGCGGCCAGGTGCTCGGCGACCGCGCGCGGCGCCAGGCCGGCCACGCTGAAGAACGCGGTGGGCGCGCGCCGCGCGGCCTTGCCGTACAGGGTGACCTGGTCCAGCTCCGCCAGGCCGCCGACCAACCGGGCGAACAGCGCCGCCTCGTACGCCTCCACGGCCGTCATCGAGGCGAGGACCCGCTCCCGGCGGGACGCGGGCGACGCGCCCGGGGCGAGCGCGGCGAGGTGCTCCACCGCGGCCGTGGTCCCGGCCAGGTCAGCGAACGGCAGCGTGCCGCGCTCGAACCGCCACGGCACCGCGTTGGAGGACGGCGCGAGCTTGTCCGGCCATACCGTCTCGAGCAGCTCGGGCGGGGCGACCGCGGCGGCCAGGTGCGGCCCGGACCACTTGTAGGCGCTCGTCGTGAAGAAGTCGGCGCCGAGCGCGGTCACGTCCACCGGGACGTGCGGGGTGGCGTGCACGCCGTCCACGTAGCACAGCGCGCCCATGGCGTGCGCCAGCCCGGCGATCGCCGCCACGTCCGGCCGTGTCCCGATCGCGTTGCTCGCCGCGGTGACCGCGACGAGGCGGGTCCGCGGGCCGATCAGGTCGGCGTACTGCGCGGTGGGCAGCTCCCCGGTCACCAGGTCGACCTCGGCCCACTTGACGTCGACGCCCACGCGGCCGGCCGCCTGGATCCACGGGCGCACGTTGGAGTCGTGGTCAAGGCGGGACACCACGATGTCGTCGCCCGCAGTCCACGCCCGGGACAGCGCGTCGGAGATCCGGTACGCGAGCGCGGTGGCGCTGGGCCCGAAGATCACGCCCTCCGGCGCGCCGCCTGTCAGGTCCGCCACCGCCGCGCGGGCCTCGGCCACGATCTCGCCCGCCCGGCGGCTCGCGGCGAAGGCGCCGCCGAGGTTCCCGATGCCTGCCCGGTACGCGGACGCGATCGCGTCGATGACCGAGACGGGAACCTGCGTGCCCGCCGCGCCGTCCAGGTACGCGTGCCCGTCCGCCAGCGCCGGGTAAAGAGCGCGCACCGCGGCGACATCGAATGAACCGGAACCAGACGCGCCATCGCCAATACCAGCAGTCAACTCCCGGTGTTCCTCCCGTCGGCCCTGCCCGTGCCCGGTGCGGCAGCGAGGCGGCAGAGCGGGGATTAGCATACAGCTCGCTCACCCGCCCCGCGATGACGGCGAAGATCCCGGCGAACCCCGCCACCGCCAGCAGCCCGCCCGCGGTCACGTCGGTCCTGGTGGCTCCGGTCCACCCGGCGCCGGCGCGCTGGTAGCCCCTCGTCACCACCACGACTCCTCGGTGTCGGCGAGCTTGAGCAGTTCCTCCTCGCCGGCCAGCAGGCCGAACGCCACCGCCGCCACGACGAGCCTCAGTCTACCATCGCGTCACGTAAGGTAATGACAGAAACACACACCGCTATAAGCACCAATATCCAACGAAAAAAATCAGGTGACAACGGCGGGGACGGCAATTACGCTCCAGACGGTGTCCCAAAGCCCAGTCGCCGCCCTGTGGCGGCTGCGCCCTTACCTGCGCCCGTACCGCAAGCAACTGACCATCATGGTGACCGCGGCCCTCGCCGTCGAGGCCGCGGATATCGCCGTGCCGCTGGTCACCAAGTCCGTCATCGACGGCGCCATCGCCCACCACGAACGCGGCCTCCTGCTCCCGCTCGGCCTGCTCGCGGTCGCGCTCGGTGCCGCGTCGGCCGGCCTCAGCCTGATCCGCCGCTGGGTGCAGGGCAACGCGGTCGCCGGCATGGAGAAGACGATCAGGGACGACCTCTACGCGCACCTGCAGCGGCTCGAGCCCGCGTTCCATGACGAGTGGCAGTCCGGCCAGCTCCTCTCGCGCGCCACCACCGACCTGGGGACCATCCGGCGGTTCATGGGCTTCGGCATCGTGTTCCTGTTCATCTCCACCATGACGTTCACCGCGGTGAGCGCGCTGCTGATCAGCCTCAACTGGTGGCTCGGGCTGATCACGACCGCCATGTTCGCCCCCGTCTTCGTTTTCTGCCTCAGGTTCGAGAAGAAATACAAGGTCCTCGCCAGGCGCGCACAGGACCAGGACGGCGACCTCACCACGCTGGTCGAGGAGGCGGCGACCGGGGTCCGGGTGCTGAAGGCGCTCGGCCGCGCGCCGGAGGCCGCGGGCACGCACTACGCCCAGGCGGGCCTGCTGTCGCGGACACGGATCGCGATGGCCGGCGTGGTCGGCTGGTTCTGGTCGGTGCTCACCCTGGTGCCGAACGCGGTGATCGCCCTGGCCGTGGTGCTCGGCGCGGTCGCGGTCAGCCGGCACGCGATGACCGTCGGCGGCCTGGTCGCCTACATCACCCTCGGGTTGCAGCTGGTCTGGCCGGTGGAAGCGCTCGGCTACATCCTCGCCTCCGGCGAGGAGGCCGCCACCGCCGCGCAGCGGGTGGTCGAGATCTTCGACACGAAGCCCGCGATCACCAGCGACCCGGCTGCTGAGGAAGAAGATCCCGAGGAACGGAGCGTGCTGCCCCTGACGGCCGAGCGGTTCCCGTCCCCCAGGGGGGCGGCTGACGGGCGGGATCGGGCGCAGCACGCCCACGTTCTGTTCGACGATGTGTCCTTCTCCTATCCGGGCGACCGGCGCCCCGTGCTCAGCGGGGTCAACCTGGAGGTCGCGCGCGGGGAGACGCTGGTGCTCACCGGGGCGACCGGCTCGGGCAAGACCACGCTGCTCTACCTGGTGCCGAGGCTCGCCGACGTGTCGGGCGGCCGCGTGCTGCTGGCTGGCCGGGACGTGCGGGACATCCCGCTGCCGCGGCTGCGGCAGCGGGTGGCCTGCGGGTTCGAGGAAGCGACGCTGTTCTCCGCCTCGGTGCGGGAGAACGTCACGTTCGGCGCGGCCGACGCGACCACCGACGAGATCGAGGCGGCGCTGCACGCGGCGCAGGCCAGCTTCGTGTTCGAGCTGCCGTGGGGGCTTGACACCAGGATCGGCGAGCAGGGCATGGCGCTGTCCGGCGGCCAGCGGCAGCGCGTCGCGCTCGCCCGGGCGATCCTGTCCCGGCCGGAGGTGCTTATCCTCGACGATCCCTTGTCCGCGCTCGACGTGCAGACCGAGGAACGGGTGACCCGCGCGCTGCACGAGATCCTCGCCGGGGTGACCGCGCTCGTCGTCGCGCACCGCCCGTCCACGGTGGCGCTCGCGGACCGGGTGGCGCTGCTTGACGACGGGGTGATCGCGGCGGTGGGCAGCCACCGCGAGCTGATGGCGACCGACCCGGTTTACGCCGACCTGATGACCATGGAGGAGGTGGGACGATGACCGCTGATGTCACGACCGACACGGCGGAATGCGGTAAAGACGAGGCCGAGCTCGTTACCACCGGGACGGGCAATGGCAAGGACCCGCTCGACCAGAGGTCGTGGCGCGGCATCGCGGCCGAGCACGCCGACGACGTGTCCGCCCCGCTGGCGGCGCTGCTGCGGCGGCGCAGCCGGGTGCTGCTCGCCAACTTGCTAAGGCCGCACCGGCGCAGCGTGACGCTGACCGCGGTGCTGATCGTGATCTCCTCGCTGTGCGCGCTGGCCGGACCGTGGCTGATCGGCATCGCGATCGACAACGGGCTGCCGCCGATGCTCAAGGGGAACGCGGGGCCGCTGCTGTGGATCGCGCTCGCCTTCGCGGTGACGGTCTTCGTGCAGGCGTTCGCGTCCCAGTCGTTCGTCACGATGACCGGGCGGATCGGCCAGGCGGTGGTGCTCGAACTGCGGCGGCGGCTGTTCGCGCACACGCTGCGCCTGTCGGTGTCGTTCCACGAGTCCTACACCTCCGGCCGGGTGATCTCGCGGCAGACCTCAGACGTGGAGGCCATCTCCGCGCTGTTCGACGAGGGCCTCGACTCGCTGATCATGGCGGTGCTGACGCTGCTCCTGGTGGGCACCGGCATGCTGCTGCTCGACTGGCCGCTCGCGCTTGTCGTGCTGTCGGGCTTCATTCCGCTGGTCTGGCTGTCGGGCTGGTTCCGGCGCGAGTCCGCCATCGCCTACCGCCGCATCCGAGACGCCAACGCACTGGTCATCGTGCACTTCGTGGAGACCTTCGGCGGCCTGCGAGCCGTCCAGGCGTTCCGCCGGGAGAAGCGGAACGAGGAGATCTTCGACGCGCTGTCCGAGGATTACGCCGCCGCGTCGAAGCGGTCGTCGCAGCTGTCCGCGGTCTTCGCGCCAGGCATCGCGATGGTGGGCAACGTCATCACCGGCATCGTGCTCTGCTACGGCGGCTTCCGGGTGCTCGACGGCGACATCAAGGTCGGCGTGCTCGCCTCGTTCCTGCTGTACCTGCAGCGGTTCTTCGACCCGCTGCAGGAGGTGTCCCAGTTCTACAACTCCTTCCAGGGCGCCGCCTCCGCGCTTGAGAAGCTCTCCGGCGTCCTCGAGGAGGAACCGTCGGTCGCCGAGCCAGCGCTCCCCGCCGAGCTGCCGTCCGCGCCGTCGGGCCGGCGGGTGACGTTCGACTCGGTGCGGTTCGGTTACCGCAAGGCGGTCGTGCTGCCTGACTTCTCCCTCGACATACCCGCCGGGCAGACGGTGGCGCTTGTCGGCGAGACCGGGGCGGGCAAGACCACGGTGGCGCGGCTGCTCGCCAGGTTCTACGACCCCAACGCGGGACAGGTGCTGCTCGACGGCGTCGACCTCCGTTCGCTGCCCGACGACACGCTGCGGCGCGAGATCGTGCTGATCACGCAGGAGTCCTACCTCTTCGAGGGGTCGGTCGCGGAGAACATCAGGCTCGGGCGCCCCTCGGCGACCGACGCGGAAGTCGAGGCGGCGGCGCGGGCGATCGGCGCCCACACGTTCATCTCGGCCCTGCCCGACGGGTACGCGACGGCGGTCGGCAAGCGCGGCGGGAAGCTGTCGGCGGGACAGCGGCAGCTGATCTCGTTCTGCCGGGCGTTCATCGCGGCGCCCTCGGTGCTCGTGCTCGACGAGGCGACCGCGCTGCTCGACATCCCCTCCGAACGGCTGGTCCAGGCGGCGCTGCGCACCGTGCTGGCCGGGCGCACGGCGCTGATCATCGCGCACCGGCTGTCGACGGTGGCGATCGCCGACCGGGTGCTTGTCCTTTCCGGCGGCGAGATCATCGAGGACGGCTCGCCCGCCGAGCTGATGGGCGGCACCGGCCAGTACGCCGACCTGCACGCCCGCTGGGCCGCCAGCCTCGCCTGAGGCAGCGCCCCAGACAGCACGCCTTGCGCCGCTTCCACCGGGCGCTCCGCGCAGCACGGTCTGCGCAGCACGGTCTGCGCAGCGGGCTTTGACGTCGGCGCCTCCCGCCGGGCGCTCCGCGCAGCACGGTCTGCGTACCGGGCTTTGACGTCGGCGCTTCCCGCCGGGCGCTCCGCGCCTCTTGCTGTTATCAATCAGCCGGAGGCGCGGCACGGCAGGTTCCGCCGAAGCCCGCCAATCCGGCCGGGCAACGCGGATTTTCAGGAAGGGTTGCGATGTCGTGAAGGCTTATGGGCGTCATGGCACTTAAAACCCTTCCTGATCATGGGCCGGACGCCCCGGGGCGCCGGACGGAACCGTCACCGACCCCCGCTTCGCGGCCGCACTCGCGGATACCTGGACGGAACTCGCTCGCCACACCGGGCGCGCCATCGGGGGATGACGGTTGCCGCGCCAGCGCCGGCTGCCCGCACGTCGCGCGTCCCGCATGCGGCACACGTTCATGCGCAGCGGCGTGAGCTGTCTGTTAAAAGGTGTTGTCGTTAAAACGACATGTTGTAAAACTACGGAGGCTCCCTTTCCTGTACACTGAGAGCATGAGGGGCACGGGCACTGAGGCCGGGGCCGGGCGAGGGAGCGGCCAGCTTGTCGGGTACGCCCGGTCCACCGGAACCGGCCGGGATGACGGCGCGCAGCGGCTGCGGCTGCTCGGGGACGCGGGGTGCTCGCAGGTCTACGCCGACGAGGCGGCGGGCCGGGAGGGCGGCCTGCCGCGGCTGCGCGACTGCGTCGCGGCGCTCCGCGCGGGTGACGTCCTGGTGGTGACCGACCTCGGCCAGCTCGGCCGGTCGCAGCGGGAGCTGATTTCCGCCGTCGGACAGGTGCGGGAGCGCGGCGCGGCGCTGCGGTCGCTGCGCGAGGACCTCGACACCACCGCTGCGGGCGGCGCGGCGATCTTCCGCGTGTTCGCCGGCCTGGCCGACGCGGGCCGGGGAGCCATCGCGGCGGGCACAAGCGACGGCCTGGCCGCCGCCCGCGCCAAGGGCAAGCGGCTCGGACGTCCCCCGGCGCTCACTCCTGAACAGCTCCGCGAGGTCAAAGACCTGCTGCTCGCGCCGGACGGCACGGTCTCCGGCGTCGCCAGGCGGCTCGGCGTCAGCCGGTCCACCATCTACAAGTACCTGCCGGACGTCATGCACCCGGGCGCGACGGGGCAGCCGGCCGTCGACCTCGACGGCTACGCGCACGGGCGGCCGGGCAGGACCGCCGCCGCGCACCTCGCGCCCTACCAGGCGCGGCCCGGCCGTCGCGCCCTGGTCATCGACGACCTCGCCGACCTGCGCGGCCCGGTCACCGGCACGGTCAAGCTGCCGCTCCGGTTGTTCTGGAGCCTGCCCGACCACTCGTTCGACCTCGACGACCCCGACATGCGGCGCTGGTACTACGAGACGGTGCTGCGTGAGGCCAGCCGGGCCGAGGACCTCGCCGCCTACCTCGACGGCGCCACCCTGGCCCGCCTGTGGCCCGGCCTGTTCCTGCCCAAGGGGGTCAGGCGGGCCTGGGAGGAACGGCACCAGTCGCTGCGCGCGGCGGTGAGCCAGGCCTGACCCATCCGTCAGCGCGCTGCCTTACCAGGCGTCATGGGGTCCCGGGACCGAGGGGAACGGCCTGATCTTGCCGCCCCCGATGAACGCGTCGTCGTTGGTCACCGACGGCTTCCTGCTACGCTAGAACATATGAGCGGTAAGAATGCGGTCTTGAGGACTGGTGCGGCACTCTTGTCTGGTGGGCGGGGCAGCGTACGGCCGCGCGGGTGAGCGCGGTCGCCTGATGCCACTCGACGAGCTGCACCGCAGGGTGGCCACCGTCGCGCTGCGGGTCGCGAACCGGTACGGGTTCGCGCTCGGCGGCGGCAACGCGCTGATCGCGCACGGCCTTATCACCCGGCCCACCCAGGACGTTGACCTGTTCACCAACGAGGAGACCGGTGTCGGGGCGGCGGCCGGCTCGGTGGAGGCCGCGCTGCGGCACGCCGGGTTCGAAACGGAGCGCGAGGACCAGGCGGCCGACCTTTCCGACGTATTCGAGGGAATGGACGAGGGACTGGCCGAGTGGACGGTCACCGCAGCCGACGGGCAGCAGATCATGCTCCAGATGGCCTACTTCGACCGGACCAGGCAGCCGGTGACGATGGACGTCGGGCCGGTCCTCAGCCTTGAGGACGTGGTGGGCGGCAAGGTCTGCGCACTGGCCGGGCGGGCCGAGCCGCGCGACTACATCGACACCGCCGCGGCGCTCAAGCGCTACAGCATCCACGACGCGATCGGCCTCGCCCGGCGGCTTGATCCCGGCCTGGAAGACCGCGACTTCGCCGACGCCGCCCGGCGGCTCGACCAGTGGGGAGACAACATCTTCGCTCCCTTCGGCCTCGGTCCCGCGGACGTCGCGGCGCTGCGCGAAGCGTTCAGGGACTGGCCCCGCTAACGCGGGGCGCGTATCCGGGGAGCCGGCGGGCGGGCGGGGCACCGGGTGGCGTAATCTACGTGCGGGCCGACACTGAGGACGGAGACGTAAGCGCGATGTACAAGCCGAGCCAGGAGGCACTCAACCTGCACGCGGCGGACGTCGCGGAGGCGGCGGAGCGAGGCAAGCTGCTTGACACCGCCCGCGCCGCGGACGTGGCGCTGCGCGAGGCCGAGGCCAGGCGCGCCCCGGTCACCGAGCTGCACCGGCTGGCCAAGGAGCTCGACGCGGCGCTAACCGCCGCCATGCGCGCCGCCTACGCCGCGCAGCGCGCCGAGATCGGCCCGCGCGGCTACGAGGACCGGATCTTCCAGCGCAAGGCCAAGGCGAAGCCCGCCGTGCACGTGCTCACCGCCGAGGCCGAGCGGCTTCTCACGCTCCGCGAGAACCACCGGCTCAACCGCATTCCCGACGTCCCGCGCGTCCCGGCGGTCTGACCGCCCGCGGCCACGCCCGGCCGGGAGGCGTGACGTAACCGGGCCACCCGCAAATTGAAGCGATTAGTCTGGTGTGTTCGGTAGGATTCTGGATAGCCGCCCTGTGACGGTCAGTTGGCGAAGGTCTGAACCAGTAGCTTCGCTTGACCGTGTCAATATTTGGGAAATCTCTGCGTAACGCGTCGGCAAGTCGCTTGCGCTCACCGACGCGGCGGGGCAAAGTTAAGTTAAGTGGTCTAGGCCATTTGGCGGGGATTTGGGCAACTGGCCGCCGCGCATCGTCGCGCAGCAGCAGGCGACCGCCCTCCAGGTGGCGTGAGGCCGTGGACTGAGAAAAGAAAGCCAGGAGGCACTGACATGTGCCCGCACGTTCCGCCCTGTCCGGACGCTTCGGCACCAGACCGCGAGGCGGCACACACGATCGCGAGCCACCCGGAGCAGGGTTGGTCACTGCTCTGCAACGGCGTCGTGATCTTCGAAGACACCGGTGAGCTGCTGCCCAACGGGCGAATGATCGCACCGCACCGGCCCACCGACCATCACGCGCCGGCTGCCTAAGGGCCGCCAACTTCAACGGGGAAGTCGCCGGAAGCCCGCGCGCCGCAGACGGCCGCGACAGGGCGATCAGGCTAGGCAACGGGTCTCGGGGGCAATGGGGTCGTCCCCCGGGCTAGCGGGTAGTCACCAGCGCTGAGGACAGCAGCCAGGCGGTCACCGCGTCGCCGATCGCCGCCGGATGTTTCGACAGGGCATGCGTCTCCCCCGGGAGGACGACGACGCTTGTCGTCTCGTCACCTTCCGGGATACCGAACGGGTCCCGCGCGCCGTTGATGACCAGCACGCTGGTCCCGGCAGCGCGGAGTTCGGCGTCCCGTGACTTCTCCGGCCGACCCGGCGGATGGAGCGGGAACGCCAGCGCGATGACGCCGGCCGCGCCCACCTGCCGCGCGGTCCGGCACGCGACCCGCGCCCCGTTCGACCGGCCGCACTGGATCAACGGCAGCGGCGCGTCCCCGGCGGTCTCCCTGCGCAGCACGCCGACCAGTTCCGCCCAGGCGGCATCCTGCAACTGCGCCGATCCCGGCGCCCGCCCGCCCCGTACCCGGTAGGGCTGGGTGACCAGGGCGGTCACCGCGCCGAGGGCCCGGGCCGCGTCACGGACCGCGAGCACGTCACGGGTGTCCGGCGTGCCGCCCGCGCCGTGGGTGAGCACGAGCAGGAAGGCCGGCCGGTCCTGCCGCTCAAGCACTACCCGGGCCGGCCCGGCCGCGGTCATGATCTCGTCCACCTGCCGCACCGTACCGCTGCCCGGTGGCACCGGGCCGGGCGGGGCCGTCCCGGGACACGGCCGCCTTCTCCCGCACGGTCCGGCCCGTGCGTCCGGCCCGTGCGTCCGGCCCGTGCGACCGGCCGCGCCGGCGCGATCCGCCGTGCATTGTGCACTGCAAGAAGATTTACGTCTGGTTATCTAGTAATTACTTTCCGTATTGCTACGATAAAGAGTCAGATAGCTACATACGGTGATGTAACCGGAACGGGAAGGACGGGCGCCGGGATGACAGTGCACGAGCGTACCCAGGTCGGGATCGTGGGTGCCGGGCCCGCCGGCCTGCTGCTCTCCCACCTGCTCGCCCTGGGCGGCGTCGACTCGGTATGCGTGGAGAACCGCAGCCGGGCGTACTGCGAGGCGCGACAGCGGGCCGGCATGCTCGAGTCGAGCACGGTCGAGCTGCTGCGCGACACCGGCCTCGGCGCCCGGCTGGACACCGAGGGCCTTGAGCATGACGGCATCTACGTGCAGTTCGACGGGGAACGGCATCACCTGAACTTCCGCGAGCTGACCGGCGGCCGGCGGATCACCATCTACGCGCAGACGGAGATCGTCAAGGACATCATCGCCGTCCGCACGGCGGCGGGCGCGGCCCTCGAGTTCGAGGTCAGCGATACCGCGGTGAGCGGCCTCGGCAACGCCCGGCCGGTGCTCTCCTACACCGACGCCCGCGGGATGAGGCACGTGGTCACCTGCGACGTCATTGCCGGCTGCGACGGCTTCCACGGCATCACCCGCCGGTCGATCCCGGCCGGCGGGCTCACCATGCTCGCCGAGCGCAGCTACCCGTACGCCTGGCTCGGCATCCTGGCCGCCGCGCCGCCGTCCACCGACGAGGTCATCTACTGCCGTCATGACAACGGGTTCGCGCTGCACAGCATGCGCACCCCGGAAATCGGCCGGCTCTACCTCCAGGTGCCCGCCGATGAGGACATCGCCCGGTGGCCGGACGAGCGGATCTGGGCGGAGCTCGCCACCCGGTTCGCGCTGCCCGGCTGGTCGCTGACCAGCGGCCCGGTGCTGCAGAAGTCCATCACGCCGATGCGCTCCTTCGTCGCCGCCCCGATGCGCTACGGGAGCCTGTTCCTGGCCGGCGACGCGGCGCACATCGTGCCGCCCACCGGCGCGAAAGGCCTCAACCTCGCGGTCGCCGACGTGGCGGCCCTGGCGACGGCGCTTATCAGGCTCATCCGCGACGGCGACGCCGAGCTCGCGGCGGCGTACTCCGATTACTGCCTTGAGCGGGTCCGGCGGTCCACCCACCTGTCCTGGTGGATGACGTCGCTGCTGCACATCGCCCCGGACCAGGACCAGTTCGAGTCCGAGCTGCAACTCGCCCAGCTGCGCCACCTGGTCAGCTCGCGGGCCGCCGCCGCCTCGCTCGCCGAGACCTACACCGGCTACCGCCCGCTCCGGTTCGACCCGTCGACCCGGCTGGACGCGGTCCGCCTGTGGCCCTCGGTCGCGTTACGGGATCGTCGACGCCGGACCGGGCGGCGGGCTGGTGGACAGCAGCACCGGCGGTCGCGGCGGCTGGCCGAAGGCGAAGTCCGCCGCCAGGTTGCCGAGGACCGGCTCGGACTCGCGCACGTCGGGCCGCGGGTCGGGGCGGCCGTCGAGCGCGTGGATACCGCCTCGGCGTAGCCCTTTTCAGGAAGGGTTGTGGTGTTAGGAAGTGTTTTCGGTGTGGGGGCACTAAAAAGGCTTCAGGATCATCTTGAGGAGCTCGGATGGCTCGCCATGCTGGTGACTGTGCGACCAGTGTTGCGTAGGTGCGCAATGGATGTCCCGCGGGCGGGGGCCTTTGACTTTGCGGGAGCGGGGCGCTGGCGGTCGGAGCCGCGGACGTTCGGGGCCCGGTCCGTGGGCCACGACTGTCCGCGGGCTGACCGCCCGCCCCCGATCCCCGCGCCTCAAGAGGGTCATGGGACAGGGGTGGATGGAACAAAGGGTCATGGGACAGGAACGGGTGGAACAAAGGGTCATGGGACGGGAACGGGTGGAACACGCTCCCGTTCGGGATGATCCTTTTACTTAGCGAGGAGGGGCTTGAGGAACTGGCCGGTGTAGCTCTTGTCGTTGGCGGCCACGTCCTCGGGGGAGCCGGTGGCGATGATGGTGCCGCCGGCGGTGCCGCCCTCCGGGCCCATGTCGATGAGCCAGTCGGCGGTCTTGATGACGTCGAGGTTGTGCTCGATGACCAGGACCGTGTTGCCGGTCTCGACCAGCTTGGTGAGCACGCCGAGCAGCTTGCGGATGTCCTCGAAGTGCAGGCCGGTGGTCGGCTCGTCGAGGACGTAGATCGTGCGGCCGGTGGAGCGGCGCTGCAGCTCGGAGGCGAGCTTGACGCGCTGTGCCTCGCCGCCGGACAGGGTGGTGGCGGGCTGGCCGAGGCGGACGTAGCCGAGGCCGACCTCGTTGAGCGTCTTGAGGTGCCGGTGGATCGCCGGGACGGCCTCGAAGAACGTCGCGGCCTCCTCGATCGGCATGTTGAGTACCTCGGCGATGCTCTTGCCCTTGTAGTGCACCTGCAGGGTGTCGGTGTTGTAGCGGGCGCCGTGGCAGACCTCGCACGGGACGTACACGTCCGGCAGGAACTGCATCTCGATCTTGATGGTGCCGTCACCGGAGCAGGCCTCGCAGCGGCCGCCCTTCACGTTGAAGGAGAACCGGCCCTGCTGGTAGCCGCGGATCTTCGCCTCGGTGGTCGCCGCGAACAGCTTCCTGATGTGGTCGAAGACGCCGGTGTAGGTCGCCGGGTTGGACCGCGGGGTGCGGCCGATCGGCCCCTGGTCGACGTGCACCACCTTGTCGAGGTGCTCGGTGCCGGTGACCCGCACGTGCTTGCCCGGCACGGTGCGCGCGCCGTGCAGCTCCTTCGCCAGGGCCCGGTAGAGGATGTCGTTGACCAGCGTTGACTTGCCGGAGCCGCTCACCCCGGTGACCGCGATGAAGCAGCCGAGCGGGAAGCTGGCGTCGACGTTGCGCAGGTTGTTCTCCGCGGCGCCCTTGACGGTGAGGTCACGGCCCTTCGTCGGCTTGCGGCGCTTCCTCGGCACCTCGATCCGCTTGCGGCCGGACAGGTAGGCCCCGGTCATCGAGGTCTCGCTGCTGACCAGGTCCTCGACGGTGCCGGTGACCACCACGTGGCCGCCGTGCTCGCCCGCGCCGGGGCCGATGTCGACCACCCAGTCGGCGGCGCGGATCGTCTCCTCGTCGTGCTCGACGACGATGAGCGTGTTGCCGAGGTCGCGCAGCCGCAGCAGCGTGTCGAGCAGCCTCTGGTTGTCGCGCTGGTGCAGGCCGATGGACGGCTCGTCGAGCACGTAGAGCACGCCGACGAGGCCGGAGCCGATCTGGGTGGCGAGCCTGATCCGCTGCGCCTCGCCGCCGGCCAGGGTGGCGCTCGCCCGGTCCAGGCTCAGGTAGTCGAGGCCTACGTCGAGCAGGAAGCCGAGCCGGGCGTTGACCTCCTTGAGTATGAGCCGCGCGATCGCCATGTCACGCTCGGACAGCTGCAGGCCGAGCAGGTTCTTGGCGAGCTCGCCGATCGGCTGGTTGCAGTAGTCGGCGATCGACTTGCCGTCGATCGTGACGGCGAGCGAGACGGGCTTGAGCCGCGCGCCCTTGCAGGACGGGCAGGGGACCTCGCGCATGAAGCCGGCGAACTTCTCCCTGCTCGAGTCCGACTCGGCCTCCGCGTGGCGCCGCTCGACGTAGCTGATCGCGCCCTCGAAGCTGGTGTAGTAGGACCGCTCGCGGCCGTAGCGGTTCTTGTAGCGGACGTGGACCTGGGTGTCGTGCCCGCGCAGCAGCGAGTTCCGCGCCTTGGCGGGCAGCCGCTCCCAGGGGGTGTCCATCCGGAAGCCGATCGTCTCCGCCAGAGCCTCGATCAGCCGGTCGAAGTAGTCGCTGACGTGCCCGCCCGCCCACGGCGCGATCGCGCCCTCGTCCAGTGACTTGGACGGGTCGGGGACGATGAGGTCGGGGTCGACCTCCATCCGGGTGCCGAGCCCGGTGCAGTCCGGGCAGGCGCCCCAGGGCGAGTTGAAGCTGAACGACCGCGGCTCCAGCTCGTCGAATGACAGGTCGTCGTACAGGCAGGCCAGGTGCTCTGAGTACATCCGCTCCCGGTGCGGGTCGTTGTCCGGCAGGTCGACGAAGTCGAGGATGACCACCCCGCCCGCCAGGCCGAGCGCGGTCTCCACCGAGTCGGTGAGCCGCCGCCGCGCGGTGTCCTTCACCGCGAGCCGGTCGATGACCACCTCGATGTCGTGCTTCTCGTACTTCTTCAGCGCCGGCAGGACGGTCGCGTCGTTGGCGACCTCGTCCAGCCGGATGATCGTCCCGTCGACGCGGGCGCGGGAGTACCCCTTGGTTTGCAGTTCCCTGAGCAGCTCGGTGTACTCGCCCTTGCGGCCGCGGACGACGGGGGCGAGCACCTGGAACCGGGTGCCCTCCTCCAGCTCGAGCACCCGGTCCACGATCTGCTGCGGCGTCTGCCTGGCGATCGGGCGGCCGCAGATCGGGCAGTGCGGCTTGCCGACCCGGGCGAACAGCAGCCGCAGGTAGTCGTACACCTCGGTGGTGGTGCCGACGGTGGACCGCGGGTTGCGGCTCGCCGCCTTCTGGTCGATGGAGACGGCGGGTGACAAGCCGTCGATGAAGTCGACGTCCGGCTTGTCCATCTGGCCGAGGAACTGCCTGGCGTACGCGGACAGCGACTCCACGTACCGCCGCTGGCCCTCGGCGAAGATCGTGTCGAACGCCAGGCTGGACTTGCCGGAACCGGACAGGCCGGTGAACACGATCATGGCGTCGCGCGGGAGGTCAAGCGAGACATCCTTGAGGTTGTGCTCGCGTGCGCCGCGAACGACAAGCCGGTCAGCCACTGCGCGCTCTTCTCTTCCTTCGTACGTCCGGAGCGGTTCCGACGGGACGGGCCCGGTACCGATACCGGGCCACGGGCATCGTAACGAGGGGGTCTGACATTCCATCCCGACGGCAGAAACGACCCGCTTAGCACAGCGCCGCGTGCGTGCTTCTTATGCCCGGCCCCCGGCCGCTCCGCCCTTGAGCCAGCCGTACTTCCAGGGTACGGCACCGCCGGAAGCGCGGTTAGCCGGACGTGAAAATATCTTCGAAGCGATAGACATGTGGTTGTCTCCCCAAGATGCTGGGATGCTCTATGCATGTTCCACGTCGATTCTGAGGTCGGCCGCCTGCGGCAGGTCATCTTGCACCGCCCCGACCTGGAGCTCAAGCGGCTTACCCCGGACAACGTCGCTGACCTGCTGTTCGATGACATGCTGTGGGTGAGCCGGGCCCAGGCCGAGCACGACGCGTTCGCCGACGTGCTGCGCTCGCGGGGCGTGACGGTCCACTACTACGGCGACCTGCTCGCCCAGACCCTGGACATCCCCGAGGCGCGCGCGTACATCCTGGACCACCTGTTCGACCCGCGCAGGCACGGGCAGCTGGCCGCCGCGACCCTGCGGGAGTCGATGGACGGCCTCGGGTCGGCCGAGCTCGCGCAGTACCTGGCCGGCGGGATCACCAAGCGGGAGATCAGCGAACTCGGGCCGGAGCCGAAGGGCATCGCCTTCCACTCGCTCGACCCGGACGGCTTCGTCCTTGCCCCGCTGCCCAACCTGCTC
>DASWAE010000085.1:0-43539 GCA_036391275.1 Trebonia sp. | reverse complement strand
ACGTGGGCCGGATGAACTGGCTGGGCTTCAACACCGAGCGCATCACGGCCGTCCGCGCCGGCCTGCAGTAAGGCACCGTCACTTAAGGCACCGTCACTTTATCGTCACGGGCGCAACCTCACCTCTGGCTCAAACGTCCTCATAGCAGGATGATCCAGTTATGAGGGGCGTGGCGGACATGGCGGACATAGCATGGCAAAAGAGCAGATGGGCGACGGGCGCGCTGGTGCTCGCGGTCACCGCGCTCGCGGTGACCGGGTGCGCGGCCGGAACCGTGTCGTCCGGGACCGCGTCCGGCCCGCCGGCCACCTCCGCGCCCGCCGCGTCGGTCGCGCCGGCCAGGCCGGCCGCCAGCACGCCGGCCGCGGCCAGCACGGGAGCAGCCGCCAACGCAGAGACCACCAGCGTGACGGCACCCGCCGCCTACACGCCGCCCACGCGCAACCTCGCCCCGGGCATGTCGGGCGCGGACGTCAAGGCGCTGCAGCAGCGGCTTGCCGCGCTCAAGTACTACCCCGGCGCGATCGACGGGAAGTTCGGCGGTGACACGCAGGCGGCCCTGTGGGCGTTCCAGGAGATCAACGGCATCCACGTGAGCGGCGTGGTCGACGCGGCGACCAAGCGGGCGCTCGTTAACCCGAAGGCGTACAAGTCCCCGTCTTACCCGGGCAAGCGCGCCACCCGCGTCGAGGTGAGCCAGGCGCTCGAGGTCCTGGTGCTGTTCCAGAACAACAGGATCATGCTGATCAGCCACGTCTCGAGCGGCGGCGGATACTTCTACAACTGCGGCGGCGGCGGCTGCGCGCAGGCGGTCACCCCCAACGGCACGTACAAAACCACGGTCTACATGCCCGGCTGGGTTCGGGTACCGCTCGGCGAGATGTATAACCCGGTGTTCTTCATCAGCACCGTATTCGCCATCCACGGTGACACCTACGTGCCGCGGGGGCCGGCCTCGCACGGCTGCATCCGGGTCCCGATGGACGTCGCGGCGTTCTTCCACAAGATGGTCAAGGCGCCGGGCACCCAGGTGCATGTCTACGGCAAACCACAGTGGCAGAAGTAATCTCTGTGTTCTGTCAGAACAGAATAGAACTTATGGGCCGCCAACCAGCCCGGGGCTAGGGTGTGCGCATGCTCCAGGCGTTTGTCTTCAACAAGGTCGGCGTCGTCGTCGGCGATATCTACTTCCTCGACCCCCACCCGAACCCCGGGCAGGAGGGACCCGAGCACGGTATCCGGCTCGAGTTGCGCGCCTTCGACCGGGGCAAGCTGAAAGGCTCCATCTACTCGGCGGTCCCGATCTCGGCGGGCAAGCCTATCTGGCGGGTGGACCTGCTCGAGGCGGTGGACGGCAAGCCGGGCAGCTTCAACCGCACCCACCACCATCCCCGGTTCGACCGCAGGTGGGATCCGGCCCCGCGCCTCTTCGAGCGCGAGCTCTCCCTCGACCCGCTCGGCTGGCTTGGCAGCCAGCTCGCCGACCTGCCGGGCATCCTCGACCGCGCGGAAGTCCCGCGGGACATCGCCGACCCGTCCGACGCGGCCAGCCTGAAGGAGATGGCGCCCGCGATCGTGAGCGCGGCGAGCATGATGCTGGACAAGGTCCGGGCCGGCCAGCTCGGCCGTGCGCCGCAGGACGGCGCGGCCGACGCAATCAGGAGCGGCTGGTTGTAGCTCTTGTCTGCTGGGGGACGACCCCCGTACCCCCCGGTGCGCGTCCGATCGCAAGCGATCGTATCGGACGCGCGGTTACCGTTGCGAAGGACGACCGCCGCGCAGCGCGGACAGGACCGCGGCGATCACCATGAAGCCGACCGACTCATAGAACGCGGCGTGCAGCCCGGTGGTGAACGCCGCGGCCGCTTGGCCGTGCAGCGACGTGGTGCCCACGAAGATCGCGAAGGCGAGCTGCCGGGAGATCGACCGGGACGCCACGAAGATGGCCACCGCGAACGAGAACACCATGCCGACGTTCGAGAACGTCCGCAGCATGCCCGACGCGATGCCGAACATGTCCGGCGGCGCCGCCTTCATGATGGCCGAGCTGTTGGCGGGGAAGAAGAAGCACGCGCCCACCGCGCTTATCGCGCCGACGCAGACGATCCACCACAGCGATGTCGAGTTGCTGAGCTGCGCGTACAGCACGAGCGCAACGACCTGGATGGCGAGCCCCGCGGTCGCCGGAAGCACGGCGCCGTACTTGTCAGCCAGGCGGCCCGCGTAGAGGCTGACGGCGGCGGAGATCAGGTAGCCGGGAAGCAGCAGCAGCGAGGCGTGGATCGGCGACAGGCCGCGCGGGCCCTGCAGGTACATCAGCACGAGGAACAGCACCGCGAAGCTGGCCAGGCCCTGGAACAGGGACGCGCACAGCGAGGCCGCCATCGTGGGGACCTTGAAGATGCGCAGCGGCAGCATCGGCGCGGCGACCCGCGACTCGACGAAGGCGAACACCCCGATAAGCGCCAGGCCGCCGGTCAGGTAGCCGGCGGTCTCGGCGTCGAACGGCCCGTTGGTGAGCTTGGTGATGGCCCACAGCACGCCGAACAGGCCGAGGCCGAGCGTGATCATGCCGAGCGGGTCGAGCCGCTGCCTGATCCGCTCCCCCTTGTCGTGCAGCACCCGCAGCGCGACGCCGATCGCGACGATCCCGGTCGGCACGTTGATCCAGAAGATCCAGCGCCACGACATGTAGGTCACGATCAGCCCGCCGAGCACCACGCCGAGCACGGCGCCGATCGTCCAGCCGAGCGAGGTGAACCCGTAGGCCCGGCCGCGCTGCTCCCTCGGGTACAGGTCGGCGATGACCGCGCCGCTGTTGGCCATGATCAGCGCGCCGCCGATGCCCTGTACCACCCGGAACGCGATGATCGAGACCTCGTTCCAGGCCAGCGCGCAGAGCAGCGAGCCGAGCACGAAGACGGCGAAGCCGGTCTCGTACATCCGCACCCGCCCGAACATGTCGCCCAGCCGGCCGACCTGCGTGGATAGCAGCGTGATGACGAGCAGGAAGCTGGTGATCACCCAGACCACGTTGGTCAGCGCCACGTGCAGGCTGCGCTGGATCTCCGGCAGCGCGAGCACCACGATCGTCGTGTCCACCGCCGTCATCAGCACGCCGGC
This sequence comes from Trebonia sp., assembly GCA_036391275.1. Taxonomy (GTDB): domain Bacteria; phylum Actinomycetota; class Actinomycetes; order Streptosporangiales; family Streptosporangiaceae; genus Trebonia. Next base: position 40,416 of record DASWAE010000085.1, on the reverse strand, counting down.
CATGATCACCATCAGGGCTAGACCGGTTTTGCTGGTCCCCTCGGGTGGCGTCTGAGCTGGGGTACCGCGCGCGATGCGAGGCAACGTCATTTTATTAGCCTAACGAAAGGTAGCTTTTCCGCCAGCCGTGACTAGGCTTGCTATCCGGCGTTCGCATGTGAGGAGCGGCAGATTGTGGCTCGCGACGAAGACGCGGTCGGGGCGGTAGGCGTACTGGTCCTTCCCACTCGCGGGCGTTCAGGCCCGGGCGAGGTGTGGATCAGGATCCGCGGCGGGTCAGAGACGTTTCTGGCCTGGTCGGACACCGCGCTGCCCAAGGGAACGACCGTCCTCGTTACCGATTCCCGGGGCCCGCGCAGTGTCGATGTCGTTGAGTGGGACGATTCACTCGGCGAAGCCCCTTCGATCCCCGATTCCAGCCAAGTTAATCGCTCAGGAGAGTGAAGTCATGTTGGGCTACCGTGTTCCTGCCCCCGATGAGGCAATGCTGATCTCCGGCGGTCGCTACGGGCTCAAGGAAGCCCCCTTCCGGGTGGTCACCGGTCACGGCGCCTTCGTCATGCCGGGCTTCCGCAAGGCCAGGTACCTCACGCTGTCCATGCAGGAGGCCGAGGTCTCAGAGACCTGCGTGACCAAGCAGGGCATCTCGCTGAACGTCCGCGCGGTCATCGCGTTCAAGGTGGGCAACGACCCCGAGTCCATCGTCAACGCCGGCCAGCGCTTCCTGTCCGACCAGGACCAGATGTCGATCCTGACCGGCCGCATCTTCGCCGGTCACCTGCGGTCGATCATCGGCTCGATGACCGTCGAGGAGATCGTCACCGAGCGGCAGAAGCTGGCCACCGAGGTGCTCGACGGCTCCAAGACGGAGATGGTCTCGATCGGGCTCACCGTCGACTCGCTGCAGATCCAGTCCATTGACGACATGGGCGCCGGCTACATCGCGGCAATGGCCGCGCCGAACAACGCGGCGATTCAGCGGCAGGCGAAGATCGCCCAGGCGGCGGCCGATCAGGCCGCGGCCGAGGCACAGCAGGCCTCCGCCCGTAAGCAGGCGGAGTTCGCCCGGCAGACCATGGTCGTCCAGGCGCAGTACAAGGCGGAGATCGACAAGGCCCAAGCCGAGGCCGCCCAGGCGGGCCCGCTCGCGCAAGCCGAAGCGCAGCGCGCGGTCATTGCCGCTCAGGCCGAACTGGCACAGCACCAGGCCCAACTGCGGCAGCAGCAACTGGTGTCCGAGGTGATCCGGCCCGCCGAGGCAGAGGCGGAGAAGGTGAAGATCCTCGCCAAGGCCGAGGCGGAGCGCACCCGGATCGCGGCCGAGGCGGCCGCGTCCAACAACCGGGTGGCGCTCGACCAGATGCTGATCGCCCAGCTCCCGCAGATCGTCAAGGAGGCGGCCGCCGGCCTCAACGGGGCCAACGTCACCGTGCTCAACGGCGCGGACGGCCTCGGCGAGATCGCCGCCGGCCTGGTCAGCCAGGGGCTGACCATCCTGGAGGCGGTGCGCAAGGGCGTCGGCGTGCCGCCGGTCAGCGGCGGGCAGAACGCGCTGGGCAACGGCCAGGGGCCTTCGGCTTAGGGCTGGTTTCCTAGCGTTGACTGAGGATGTCTGCCAGGGCGGTGGCAGGGGAACGCTCGGGCAGCGCCGCGTGTAGCAGCTCCACGCGATGACTCAGCCGCGGCTGCGCAATGCGGACCGCGGCGGGGACGGCGAGGTCGACGAGGTTTGTGGGCCGTGTGATATCGCCGCACCCGCCCCGCGGGCCACCGCCCGCCGCCGCACCCGCCCCGGCAGGCCACCGCCCCGCGCGGCACCCGCCGAATGGGCAACTTCATGAAGGTTTTTAGTGTTAGGAAGGCTTTTTAGCATGGGAGTACTAAAAACCCTTCATGATCATTGGCTCTAGCCGCGGCGCTGAGATCTTTGAGGCGGATGGTGTTAATGGGATTCGCCATCCGGCATTTTCGGCATCTCCGCCTCGCTGCTGGGGACTCTCGCCTCGTGGTGGCCGACTCGGCCAGCGCTTGGGAGGGAATAGGGAGGCAGGCGAGGGTGATGGGGCTACCTGGTTAGGCCGCCGGGTCGCGCAGCAGGACGAAGTTGATCGCGGTCAGCCGCATTGTCAGGTCACCGTCCTGGTTGGACAGCTCGCCGGCGGTCGTGATGATCCCGCGGTCCGGCCTGCTGCCGGACCGGCGCGCATCGGTGACGGTGGCGCGGACGTGCAGCGTGTCACCCGGGCGGACCGGGCGCAGCCAGCGGATCTCGTCGACCCCGGCGGCACCGAGGCTCGACTCGGGGCTGATGTAGTGCTCAACGAGCTGGCGCATCATCATGCTCGTGGTGTGCCAGCCGCTTGCGATCAGGCCGCCGTACGGCCCGTCCTTCGCGGCAACCGGGTCTACGTGAAACGGCTGCGGGTCGTACTCCTTGGCGAAGGCGATAATGTCCGCCTCGTTCATGGTGAAGCTGCCGCAGTCAACGGTGAGGCCGGGGACGTAGTCCTCGTAGTAGCGGGGCTCGCGACGATCATTCACTCCCCCAGTATCGCGTAGCCGCGAGTTAACGTCCCTGGCACGGCCCGAGTGTCCGGATTCGATCACGACATGATCACGGAAAAAACTCGGTTTGCCTGCGGCCGGCCGCCGGTCCCTGCAATAGTTCCATCCAGCGGTCCGCACGGACGAAAGTGTCAAAAGCTGACAGATCGTTCGAGACCGCTGCAAAGTGGGCGCTTGGGAAGAAGGCGCCGCCGTCGCATTCAGGCCCGCCGAGAGGCTCCAGTCAGCCGCGTAGGCCGGGCGAGGCACCCGATGTTGGGGGAGACCATGACCGCTGGGCGCAGTGACCGCCGGGCAGTGAAGATCATGCGCAGGGGTCGGCACGCGAGTCCCTCGCAAGTGGAGAAGGTCGCGCAGCAGGCGGGCAAGGCAGCGCCTGCCGTCGCCATCGCCGGCGCGCTGGTCGCGGTACCGACGGCGCAGCAGGCGCTCGCCGCCCCCGCCACGACGGCCGCGACGGCCGCCGCCGCGGCCCACCAGGCACCGGTTACCCGCGCCGGGACGGCGACGCTTGACGCGTTCGGCACGCGGGCGGTCACCGTCGCCTCCACGAGCACGGCCCGGCACGCCGCCACGTCCACGTATTACCACGTGCGCAGCGGCGACACGCTGTCGCGGATCGCCGAGCGGTTCTACCACAATTCAGGCGCCTGGCAGTTCCTCTACCATGAGAACAACAAGGCGATCTCCAACCCCAACCTGATCTACGTGGGCGAGCGCCTGTACATCCCGGCCACCGCGCCCGCGCACTACAAGCCGGCCAGCTACACGCCCAGGCACGCCAAGAGCGCGCCGCGCACGGTCACCACCAGCACGATCAGGCCCACGGGCGGCACCGCGGAAGGCGGCGCCAGGATCGTGCGGTCGTCGTCGCTGCGCAGCTACAGCTGCTCCGCCCTGGAAAACTTGTGGGTGCAGGCGGGCGGCAGCCCGGCGCACGCGCGGATGGCCGCCGAGATCGCCAGGGCCGAGTCCGGCGGCAACCCGAACGCGATCAGCCCGACCGATGACTTCGGCCTGTGGCAGATCAACGCGTCGAACGGCTCGCTCGCCACCCTCAACGCGTACCAGAACGCGCGGTCGGCGATCATCCTGTCCCAGAACGGCACCAACTGGAACCCGTGGACCACCTACCACATCGGCGCCTACTACGGTCAGTGCTAGCACCTCAGCCACCGTGTGGGGGCGGCGCGGTTTTGGCGCCGTTCCCCACGCGGGGCGATGGGGGGCCGCGCAGGTCCCCCATGATCGGGGGGTGCAGGGGGGTCGCTCCCCGCAGGCAGTACCGCTTAGGACTCCTCCTTTATCCCCAGGCGGGCTAGCTCGTCGGCGCGCTCGTTGCCCGGGTCGCCGTTGTGGCCCTTGACCCAGCGCCAGGTGATCTCGTGCTGCGCCATCGCCGCGGCAAGGCGCTGCCACAGGTCCACGTTCTTGACCGGCTTCTTCGCCGCGGTCAGCCAGCCGTTCCGCTGCCAGCCAGGCAGCCACTTGGTTATGCCGTCGAGCACGTACCTGCTGTCCGTGTAGAGCTCCACCGGCACCGGCCTGGTCAGCGCCTCGAGCGCGGAGATGACGGCGAGCAGCTCCATCCGGTTGTTGGTGGTGGAGCGCTCGCCGCCGTGCAGTTCCCTGACCACGCCGCCGTAACGGAGCACCGCGCCCCAGCCGCCAGGACCCGGATTGCCGCTGCATGCCCCATCGGTGTAGATCACGGTTGCCTTAGCAGCGTTCATGTCCCGAAGGCTACCGCCGCCGAGGCAACCGGGAGCCGACGTGCCGGTGAACTCCGCGCCCCGCCGGTGACCGGTCGCCTCACGTGTGCTGTATTTAGAGCGTGTTCAACGCGCTGCCTTCGCCGGGGTCGGAGGACCCCGCAGACCTCGCCATACTTGCCGGGCTCCGGGTAGTGGACAACGACGATGACGACCCGGTGCTGCTGTGGCCCGACGGGACGCCCGTGGATACCTGGCGAGAGGATTACCCGTACGACGAGCGGATGACCCGCGACTACTACGACCATCACAAACGGCTGCTGCAGATCGAGCTCGTCAAGCTGCAGAACTGGGTGAAGGACACCGGCCAGAAGATCGTCATCGTCTTCGAGGGACGGGACGCGGCCGGCAAGGGCGGCACCATCAAGCGGTTCACCGAGCACCTGAACCCGCGCGGCTGCCGCACGGTGGCGCTGGAGAAGCCAAGCGAGCGCGAGCGGACCCAGTGGTATTTCCAGCGGTACGTGACGCACCTGCCGGCGGCCGGGGAGATCGTCATGTTCGACCGCTCCTGGTACAACCGGGCCGGGGTTGAGCGCGTGATGGGTTTTTGCACCCCCGAGGAGTACCTGGAGTTCATGCGGCAGGCGCCGGAGTTCGAGCGGATGCTGGTGAACTCCGAGCTGCACCTGACCAAGTTCTGGTTCTCCGTGACCAAGTCCGAGCAGCGGACACGGTTCGTCATCCGGCAGGTCGACCCCGTGCGGCAGTGGAAGCTGTCCCCGATGGACATCGAGTCACTGGACAAATGGGACGATTACACCGAAGCTAAGGAGGCGATGTTCTTCTATACCGACACCGCCGACGCGCCCTGGACCGTGGTTAAGTCCAACGACAAGAAGCGGGCCAGGCTCGAGGCGATCAGGCACATCCTCGAGCAGTTCGACTACGACGGCAAGGACGCGGAGATCGTCGGCAAGCCGGACCGGAAGATCATCGGGCCGTCGGCGCTGCTGTCGGAGAAGACGTCGGTCCAGTCGTTCACGAGGTTGTGAGGCACATGTCAGCCGCGGACACCGTCCCAGCGATCACCGCCGAAACTCAGATCACCACCGAGGCCGAACTGCGCGAGGTACTCGGCGGCTACCCGTCCGGGCGCGCCGTGACCAAGGAGCGGACCTCGCTGCACCCGCTGCAGATCGAGTGGCTCAAGACGTCGCCGTTCTGCGTGCTCGCCACGTCGGACGCCGAGGGCCGCTGCGACGCGTCGCCCAAGGGCGACCCGGCCGGGCAGCTCATTCACGTGCTCGACCCTCAGACGATCGTGATCGCGGAACGACCGGGGAACAAGCGGGCCGACGGGTACCTGAACATCCTGGCCAACCCGCACGTCGGGGTGCTTTCGCTGATCCCGGGGCGCCAGGACACGCTGCGGATCAACGGGCGGGCACGGCTGGTGCGGGACGCGCCGTACTTCGACGAGCTCGCGGTGCGGGGCAAGCGGCCGGTGCTGGCGATCGAGATCGAGATCGAGCAGGTCTTCTCGCACTGCCCGAAGGCGTTCATGCGGTCCGGCCTGTGGGAGCAGTCATCGTGGCCGCCGATGGAGGCCATGCCGTCGGTGGCGGCGCTGTGCAAGGCGGTGCAGGACACGCCCGAGACACTCGAGGAGCTAGAGACGTACTACTCGAAGTCGAACTACGAGCGAGGGCTGTACTGACTACCGGTACCAGGCCCATAGTTCGGGGATCGTGACGCCAAGCTCGCGGAACAGGTGACGCAGCAGCGGCACCGAGATGCCGATGACGTTGCTGTGGTCGCCGTCGATCGACTCGACGAACCAGCCGCCGAGGCCCTCGATGGTGAAAGCACCCGCCATGTTCAGCGGCTCTCCGGTGCCGACATAGGCCGCGATCTCGGCTTCCGTTGGCCGGCCGAACCGGACCGTCGTCTCGCCGACCGCGGTCACCTCCTTGCCGGTGGCCGCGTCGATCACGCAGTGCCCGGTGTACAGCGTGCGCGACGTGCCCGACATCTGGTGCCAGCGCGCGGCGGCCTCGTCCGGCGACGCGGGCTTGCTGTAGCCCTTCCCGTCCAGGTCGAGCATCGAGTCGCAGCCGATCACCAGCCCGTCGCTCAGGCCGGCCGCGACTGCCGACGCCTTGGCCCTCGCGAGGATCACCGTCAGCTCGCCGGTAGTCGGCGCGGAGAACGCGTCCTCGTCGACGCCGCTGACGATGACGTCGGGATCGATCCCGGCCGCGCGCAGCACGGCGAGCCGGGCGGGGGACGCTGAAGCGAGAACGACACGCACGGCGCACAACCCTACGCGAAACGTCCGCGCTAGGCACCCCGGGTACCATCGAAGCCATGCGTTTCGGCCTCGTTGGGACCGGTTACTGGGCGAAGACAACGCACGCGCCCGCCCTCGCCAGCGTCCCTGGCGCGGAACTGGCCGCCGTGTGGGGCCGCGACCCGGCCGCCGCCGCGGCGCTCGCCGCTTCCTGCGGCGCGACGGCCCACCCGGAGTTCGGCGCGTTCCTCGACAACGTGGACGCGGTCGCGTTCGCGGTGCCGCCGCACGTCCAGGCACCGCTGGCGGTCCGCGCCGCACAGGCAGGCAAGCACCTGCTGCTCGAGAAACCGGTCGCGCTGTCCGTTGGCGACGCGGACAAGCTGGTCAGCGCCGTCGAGGAGGCCGGCGTCGGCTCGATCGTCTTCTTCACCTGGCGGTTCAACACCGAGATCCGCGCCTGGCTCACCGACGAGCAGGCCCGCGGCGGCTGGTCCCGCGAGGGCTGGTCCGGCGGCGCCGCGATCTGGCTGGGCACCTCGCTGCAGGAGGACAGCCCGTTCAACACGCCGTGGCGGCGCGAGAAGGGCGCCCTGTGGGACCTCGGCCCGCACCTCGTCGGCATGCTGTGGGCGTGCCTCGGGCCGGTCGCCGAGGTGACCGCCGTGGCGGGCAAGGCGGACGTGACGCACCTGGTGCTGCGGCACGACACCGGCGTGACGTCCACGGTGACCTGCACGCAGAGCGCACCCGAGGCGGCCGCCGGCGTCACCGTGTTCGTCTGGGGCGAGGCCGGCCGCTCGGTGATGCCCGCGGAACTCGTTGACCCGGTGGCGGCGCTGCGCACCGCCGCCGCTGAGCTCATCGCGGGTGCCACCGCGGGCAGCCTGGCAAACCCCTGCGACGTGCGCTTCGGCCGGGAGATCACCCGGGTGCTCGCCGCGGCGCAGGCGCAGCTTTCAGGTTCCGCCCCGCCGGGCGGAATGTAGTGATCAGAACGAGGGCGGGTGACTGTACCTACGCACGCGTATCCGCCTAGGCTTGACTGATATGAGTAGCTCGCCAGCCGTCCCAGATCCCAGGCACCTGCGCGCATCCGACGCCGACCGGGAGCGCATCGCGAACGTGCTCCGCGAGGCCGCGGGCGACGGGCGGCTGACCATGGCGGAACTCGATGAGCGCCTCGACGCCGTGTACGCGGCGAAGACCTACGCCGAGCTTGAGCCGATCACGCACGACCTGCCGGCTACCGGGGCTGAGTACCAGCCAGCGGTCCCGCCGGGCGCCGCCGCGGACCCCGGTAGGTTCGGCGGTGAGCCGACCTCCCACGGCGCGGCAGCCATCCTCGGCGGCTTCACCCGCAGGGGCGACTGGGTCGTACCCAAGGAATTCACCGCGTTCATGCTGATGGGCGGCGGCGAGATCGACATGCGGGAGGCCCGTTTCGCCGAGCGGGAGGTCTCGATCCACATCGTCGCGATCATGGGCGGCTGCGAGATCATCGTGCCGGAGGACGCCACGGTCCGGGTCACCGGCATCGGTGTCATGGGCGCCTTCGATCACACCGGCAGCGGCACCGGGAGCCCCGACGGCCCGGTCATCACCGTCAACGGCGTGGCGATCATGGGCGGCGTCGACGTGAAGCGCAGGCCGACCACGGAAGCCGCGCGAGCGGAGAGACAGCAGCGACTTGACGCCAGGCGGGAACGCCTTGAGGCCAGGCACGAGCGGCTGGATGCCAGGCGCCAGTACCACCAGGAGCGGCGCGACGCCCGCCGCCCCGGCGAACTGGACTAACGCAGCGCGGTGGTGCCGGGATTACGCGCCGCCGTTCTGGCTGATGTTCTTAGCGCCAGCCGAGGGCGGGGGCGACGTGGGTCAGGATGGACTCAATCGCGTGCGCGTTGTACTCGACGCCCAGCTGGTTGGGGACGGTGAGCAGCAGCGTGTCCGCCGCGGCGATCGCCTCGTCCTCCTTGAGCTGCTCGATGAGCTTGTCCGGCTCGGCGGCGTAGGTGCGGCCGAAGATCGCCTGCAGGTTCTGGTCGATGTAGCCGACGTGGTCCTCGTCCTGGTTGCGGGCGCCGAAGTACATCCAGTCGCGCCTGTCGGTCAGCGCGAAGATGGAGCGGCTGACCGAGACGCGCGGCTCGCGCTCGTGCCCGGCTTCCTTCCACGCGTCGCGGAACGCCTGGATCTGCCTGGCCTGCTGCACGTGGAACGGGTCGTCGGACTCGTTGCTTATCAGCGTTGAGCTCTGCAGGTTCATGCCCTGCCGCGCCGCCCACTGCGCCGTGGCCTGGGACGCGGCGCCCCACCAGATGCGGTCGCGTAGCCCCGCGGAATACGGCTCGACGCGCAGCAGGCCGGGCGGGTTGTGGAACATCGGCCGCGGGTTCGGCTGGGCGAAGCCCTCGCCCTTGAGCACCTCGAGGAACACCGCGGCGTGGTCCCGTGCCATGTCGGCGTCGGTCTTGTCGTCGCCCGGCTGGTAGCCGAAGTAGCGCCAGCCGTCGATCACCTGCTAAGGTGACCCGCGGCTGATGCCGAGCTGCAGCCGCCCGCCGGCGATAAGGTCGGCGGCGCCGGCGTCCTCGGCCATGTACAGCGGGTTCTCGTAGCGCATGTCAATAACGGCGGTGCCGATCTCGATCCTGCTTGTCTTCGCGCCGATGGCCGCGAGCAGCGGGAACGGGGAGCCGAGCTGCTGGGCGAAGTGGTGCACGCGGAAGTAGGCGCCGTCCGCGCCGAGCTCTTCCGCCGCGACGGCGAGCTCGATCGACTGGAGCAGCGAGTCGGACCCCGACCGCACCTGCGAGCCAGGCGCGTCCGACCAGTGCCCGAACGAGAGAAACCCGATCTTCTTCACGCCGGTGTTTAACGTTTCATGACGTCTCATGCATTCCGAGGAAGACCGGGAGCGCATCATGCCCCTGTCGCCGCGCCTGGCGCCGATCGTCCGGGCGCACATCGCCAGCTTGAAGCCGAGGCGCCCCAGCCGCGCTCCGGCGCGCCGCCACCGGGTGACTGGAATCTCGCCCCAAGCAAACCCGGGATCCTGGATCTTCACCCTGCCCGGCGGCCAGCAACTGGCCGTCCGGTTCGACGTCGTGCCCACGTTTTCCTGTGAGCACCGCTATCAGGTGAGCTCTTACCTGCCTGGGGAGCGGCTGCGCCGCCTCGTTCAGGTCCGCGATTACACCTGCACGCGGCCGCCGTGCTCCCGCCCGGCACGCGAGTCCGACTTTGAGCATGCGGTTCCCTACGACAAGGGCGGAATCGATGAGTTTGCCCGCCTGGCCGCGTCGTCACTAGCGTACGACAACTCAGTGGAGGCAAGCGGATGAACGTGCCCGTGACTAAGCTCGACCAGCGGTACAGCGATCCGGCGGCGACGGCGGTCAGCTGGGAGGACACCGAGCGGCTGCTTGAGGCGGCCGAGATCGCCTGGATCACCACCGTCCGCGCCGACGGGCGGCCCCACGTCACGCCGGTGGTTCCGGCGTGGGCGGACGGCACCCTGTACTTCACGACCGGCGCCGGGGAGCAAAAGTACGTGAACCTCCAGGCCAACCCCTACGTCGTGCTGATGACCGGGTCGAGCGACTGGGACCAGGGGATCGGTGTCGTGGTCGAGGGCAAGGCCGTCCACGTCACGGACGAGGCGCTGCTCAGCCGCATCGCCGAGGCCTTTACCGCCCGGTGGGACGGCCGGTGGCAGTTCACGGTCCGCGACGGCGGCTTCCACGACGCCGGCGGCGAGTGGCGGTGCGAGGCGTTCGGCGTCACCCCGACCAAGGTCTTCGCCCACGCCAAGGGTGACCCCTTCGGTGCCACCACTCACCGGTTCTGAGGTATAAGGGGCTTCTGGGAAGGTGTCACGGAGCCGGCTCGAGTGAAGGAGGCCGCGATGCCGCGGCGGGTGAACAGTGAGCTGCTGCTAGTCGGAAGCCTGCCCGCCGATTCGGCGGAGTCGGCGCTGCGGTCCGCGGCCGGCTTCTTCGGCGAGCTGGTGTTCGCGCTGCCTGACGGGGAGACCGGCTCCCGCGCGGGCTGGGTCAGCTACGAGAGGGAACGGCTGGTCCGGCCGAACGAGGGCATCGTGGTCCTGTCGGAAACCGAGTCACCCAGCGGGCTGCCCCGGCACGCGTACGAGACGCCGGTGTTCGGCGTCAAGCCAGGCGTCAGCGAGTTGCGCTGGGAGTCGTGGCCGCGTATCGACGACGCCATCGCGTCGTACGCGGTGTTCCGCGAGCTGCGCGCGGCCGGCGTCATCCCCGAAGGGGTTCGCTTCCAGGTCTGCCTGCCGTTCCCCGCCAGCGCGCTGAACGCGTTCAAGGCCCACTTCGCGCACGACTACCCGATCGCCGCGCGCGGGTTCGAGGACCTGGTGGCCAGGGAACTGGCCCGGCTATTCGCCGCGGTCCCGCCCGCCGATGTCGCCCTGCAGTGGGACCTCGCCTATGAGACGCAGGACCTAGAGCGGGTGCTCGCGTGGACGTCGGAGGGCGCCTGGGAGCGCTTCGCCGGCCCGGTGACCCGGCTGACCCGGCTGATCCCGGCCGAGGCCCTGGTCGGCTACCACCTGTGCTACGGGACGTTCCCCGAGTGGCCGATGTACGAGGCCCGGGACATGGGCCTGCTGGTGCGGATGGCGAACTTCGCCGTCGCCAACTCCGGGCGCGCCGTCGACTGGCTGCACCTGGCCGGCCCCAGGTACCTGCGCAGCGAGGACCGGTCGTTCTTCCGGCCGCTGGTGGACCTGGAACCGCTGGATGCCCGGGTCTTCCTCGGGATCGTGCTGCCGATCGACGGCGTCGCGGGGCTGCGCCGCCGGGTGGACACCGCATCCAGGTACATCTCCGACTTCGGCGTTGCGATGTACTGCGGCTTCGGCCGCCAGCCGGGCAAAGACGGGACGGAGACGATGCGTGAGCACGCCGAGGTCGTCCGTACGGTGCGCGCCGCGGGGTAAAACCTGATGCGGTCCGTCAGGGGCCGCTGTTAGCGTCCGTTTGTGGACGACGACGCCTTTCCCGGCTACGTCGCGGGCCGTCTCGGTGAGCTGCCCTGCGTGGAGGCCGGTGCATCGCGCGACGGCCGGTTCACCATCGAGCCGCTGCAGTTCCACCTCGCAGGCATCCCGTCCTACCTGGTGCTCGCGGAGCTATCCGTGAAGCGGGTGCTGTGCGGCGAGTTGCCCGCGCCGGAGTACCCCGCGGCGCTCCGCCGCCGGGCCGCGGAAGTCTGGTGGGGACGGGCGGACGCCACGTTCGGCTACGCCCGGTCGTACCACGCTCCGCAGCGGCGGCTCGCCCAGTGCGTCGGCCTCGTAGCGCAGGCATCATGCCTGGCCGCGCACGCGGTGCTCGCCGCCCGCGGCGAGTGGATTACCAACGAGAAGACTATGCTCACCCGCGCGGGCCTGAGCAAGGTGGACGAGACTGTCGCCGCTGCCCGGCCAGATCCAGGCGCGCTGTGCGACCTGGTGGACCGGGCCCGCGCGGCCTGCCTTGACGCGCTAGCGGAAGCGCGGCTTGCCCGATGACGACCAAAGCTAGCGGTCGTGATGCGGTGGGGCTATTCGGCGAGCCGGAACGCGAGCTGGGTCTCCCACTTGGTCATGTCGGGCTCTTCGGCGGGGTCGGTCTCGTAGATCTCCAGGCGGGCCGCCCACCGGTCCCCGTCCGGCGTTTCTTGGACGTCCCAGGTCAGGCCCTGCTCGCCGGCCCAACTGAGTAGGGCAGCGGTCGCGCCCATTAGGCCGTCTGGGTGACCGGTGTACCGGAGGGCGGCATAGCGGCCGGGTGGCAGCACGCCGGCCAGCACCTGGTCATCGCCGGCATCCTGTGCTGCGACCGGCACTCCCACCTCGACCTCCAGGCCCCGGTCCATGTCGATCAAGTTGTACTTCCAGAAAGGAGCCCCCGCCGGCGGGACACCCCGCTCCCTCAGCCAGGCGTACACGCGCGGATGAAGTCCCGGCAGGACCGCCCCGATCGTCTGCATGGTGACCTGCTCCCTGATCGCGACGTACGGCTGGGCAGGGCGCTCGATCACTTGTGCTTGGCTGAGCACGCGACCTCCTCGTACGGGTGTATACAGCATCAGACGTAGCGGTAAACCCGAAGTCATCGCCCGGCGCTCCGCCACCGGGCGGCGGAAGTATGGTGGGGCACGGAATAGGCCACACCGTTTGCGGTCGCCGCCGCCGGGCAGCTGCGGGCGGTCGAGTCCGGTCTTGGAGGTGCTGATGAAAAAGCTGGTGGAACTACTGGTCTGTATCCTCCACCCGCTAGCGGTGGTGCTCATGTGGATCAACCTGCTGGGCCGCAGGGACCTGGGAACCGGCAGCAAGCTCGCCTGGGCCATCTTCGGGCTGATTCCGCTTGTCCCCTTCATTTACGTGCTGACCGGGGGCGACCTCTTTTAAGCGGGTCCCGGCGGACGGAACAGGTCGAGCGCATCGCCTTCAACGGCGAGGGCCGCCAGGCCGGTTTCTGTACCGCTCGTATGCGCTTCTTCATCGGTCCAGCGAGCGCCCCAGCCCGCGCTGACCGGCACCCGCTGGCCGTCTGGGCCCGCCACCCAGCCTTCTCCGGTGATGACCAGGAGGAGTTGCGTTCCCGTGGCCGGGTGCGTGCCGATCACGCCGCCGGCGGCAAGCGTCAGGCACGTGAGCTGCATTTCGCCGTTGCCGGCCGCGACGCGCGTGGCGCGTAGTCCCCGGCTGCCGAATCTCTCGATGGCATCGCTGCGCAGCCTGGCCATCAGCATCCTGCGGCTGGACGGCCATGCGAACATCGCCGCCGCCAACCGCCACCACGCCCGCGACCCGCAGCGCACGCACGCTCAAGCTATTTCAAGCTGCATGAATACGACTTTGCCGGGTCCCTGCCCTGTGCCGCCAGCTGACACACGCGGCAAACTGCTGTGGTCCCAATGCCTCGTCGTCGCGCGGGTATTGCCTCACCAATGGATGGCGTGTACCGTCATCGCTTACAGGAGTAATGCTCGTTTACCTGCGTAAACGAGATCGAAATTTGTTCGGCTGCTCCGGACCTCGGCAGTGTCTAGCGCGCAGTTAGTCGAGGTGATCTATGCCAGCACCCGTCCATCAACTCCCGTTCTCTGTCCGAATAACGGGCCCATCGGCGCCGGGGTACCCGTGGCTGAGGGCCAGCTGCCCGTGCTGTCCGGACGGCAGCTCCGGAGGCAGAGTCGCATTCTTTCCTTGCAAGGAGGCGCGACGTTGACAGGTTTCAAGAACTTCATCATGCGCGGCGATGTCATCATCCTCGCCGTAGGGCTGGTCATCGCACTTGCCTTCAGCGGGCTGATTACCGCGTTCACCACCTACATCATCAGTCCCCTGATCGCCAGGTTGCAGGGCGGCAAGGCAATCGGGCTCGGGGTGCAGCTCGGGCAGGCCGGCAACGCCAAGACATTCCTCGACCTCGGATCGTTCATCTCAGCCGTGATCTACTTCGTCATCTTTATGGCGGTGATCTACTTCGCCATCGTCGTGCCCTACAAGCACATCCAGGCCCGGCGCGGACAGGTCGTCTTCGGCGATCCGGCACCGACCAAGACCTGTCCCTTCTGCCTGTCCGATGACCTGCCGGTGGCGGCGGCCAAGTGCAAGCACTGCGCCACCGACCAGCCCGACATCACACCTTCCACCAGCCATCTGTGAGGCACCTGCCACGGTCCTCGACTGAGCTTCTCGGAGGGAAGGCGCATCCAGTGAATACGCAGCCAGAGGAGGCTTCGCGATCATGCCCGTAGAAAATGACCTAGCTGAACTCAAAGGCATCGGTCCCAAGTATGCCGAGATGCTCAAGAGCATCGGTGTCGATTCGATCAAGGAACTCAGCCACCGTAACGCGAGTCACCTCAAGGAGATGATCGAGAAACGGCACGGCGCGGTTGTCGCCCTGTCCGAGCACGAGTGCCAGACCTGGATCGACGAGGCGAAGGCGCACGCCCGAGCGTGACACAAGCGAACCCTGACGACTGGCCCCAGAAGAGCTTGCCGACCACGAGCTACCGCGCCCTGGGGCTCATCCCCGGCCGACCTGCCAGCGTTCTACACAACCCTAGCGGCCTAAGCCGGATCAGCTGATAGTCCACTGACCTGGAACGTTAATGGCACCACGGCCGGTCCAGCCCGGAACAATCGAAGGCCCAGCGTTCGGAACCTGCTTCCGACCTGCGGGCTTCACGCGGAGCGGGTGCTGTTCAGGCTGGTCGCCAACCGGGCGCTGGCCCCGACGTCGAAGCTCGCGGCGTCGGAGTGGATGAGCCGCGACGTGCACGTCGACGGGCGACTTCCACCTATTTCGAGACGGGGGAGGCCGACGCGGAGGTGGCGCGGGACTGGCGCGAGGAGAAAGCACCAGGTCACGAGGGCGCGGGCGAGAACGAGGCAGGCGCCGCCGGCGAGGACGGGGAGGACCCGGCCGGCAGGCCGGCCGGGTTCCGGGAGTACGGCAAGTCGAAGGACCCCGCGACAACCTGCCCCAGGTCGTGACCGGGCTGGACGCCACCCAGGAGGGCATCCCGGTCCGGGTCTGGTGCTGGCCGGGGAGCACCGCCGACTCGGAGCCGATCCGGCAGGTCAAGACCGACATGCGGGACTGGAGCCTGGGCCGCGTCATCTGGGTCGCCGACCGCGGGTCTATGCCTCAGCCCGGAGTGTCCGTGCGCCTGGTGTTTCTTGGCGCGGCTGGCCGTTCGCGGGCGCGGCGGTGGGGTGTCAGCCGGTTCCGCGCCGGGCGTCCGGGTGGTTAGTTCGGCAAGTCGCTGGTTCTCGGGGCGAGCGGCCTCCAGGCCGCCTTCGGCTCGCGCGGCGCGGATGTCGCGGTCCGCGTCTTGGCGTGCTGGCGGACTTCCACGGCCGAGAAGAGGACACCATGAACTGGGTAAGAAGGCTGCGATGGCATGTGGCAGTGCCGGTCTTCGCAAGCTCTCGCAGCAATGGCAGCAGCGGCTCTACCCGCCGTTGCGCTGGCTGCGGGCTCCCTTATAGGGCTCAGGCGCTGGCCGTTCTGGCGGGCTCAGGGGCGGTGAGCTGGCCGATGATCGCACCGCTGTCGAGCCATACGTTCTCGCGCGACATGAGGTCGTTCTTGAACTCCCACACGTGCAGCATTCGGAAGGAAATACGGCGTCCGTTGCCGGGTATCCCGGCGAACTCCCCGGGCACCGTGCCGGTCCATTGATGCTCGATCACGCAGAAGTCATCGCCGTACCAGGCGTGGCTTGGCTGCATCTGCTCGGTGCACATGTTCGCGGTAAGGAACTCGTAGAAATCGCGGGCGGCCTTGGGCCCTTGAAGCGCCCCGTGGGGTGAGCCCACCACGTCGTGGATGACATCATCGGTGTACATGGCCACACATCCAGCGGGATCGCTGGTCTTCTCGGCCCGCAGATGCTCTTCGATCAGCCGGTCCATTTCGTCGCGCTCCATCGCCGGTTCCTGCCTTCCGCTCGTGATGTGTCCATCCAGACCCGTGCCGCCGGTGCCATCGTGGTCCGGCCAGCGGTTCGCTGACACTCCTGCTGGCCCCGCACCGGCATAATCGCGTTCATCTGATATTATTATAAGAAAGATTTCTCACGTCAAGAGGAGTTTCTTATGGAGAGTGGGCGGATCAACCAGAAGGCGCGCACCCGGCAGGCGGTGGTCGACGCCGCTCTCGCTCTCGCCCGGGAAGGAAAGTCCCCCACGATCACGGAGGTCGCCGCGGCCGCACGGGTGTCGATTCCCACTGCCTACCGCTACTTCTCCGACCCCCAGGAGCTGTGGCTGGAAGTCGCGCTACACGGCAAGGTCCCCCCCGAACCGCCCGCCGACGCCTTCGCCAATCTTGCCGACGACGACGTGGCTGGCCGGGTCGATGCGGTGATCCGTATGATCGGCTGGTGGATGTTCGATGAAGAGGCCCTGTGGCGGAACGTGGTCGTGGCTACCATGCAGCGCTGGTTCGCCCAGGCAGGGAAGCCGGAGGACGAGCACGCCCCCGTCCGCTCCGAGCGCCGCATGACCTGGATCAAGGCCGCCCTGCAGCCGCTTAATGGACGACTCGCCGAAGACAGCCTGCGCCGGCTCACCATGGCACTTGCCCTCACGGTCGGGACCGAGGCAATGATCACGCTACGTGACGTGTGCCACCTTGAACCCGACGAGGCCAAGCAGACGATGCTCTGGGCCGCCCGCGCCTTGGTCAACGCGGCCCTCGAAGAAGGGGCCCAGCCAGCGGCGGCGTTGTAGTGCTTCTCGAAAGTGAGGATCTGGTCGGCGAACTAGTCAACCTGTCACGAAGAGTACTAGAACAGCGGGCATGGGGCGGTCGTGGTTAACGGCCTGTTAGCATCGGCGCGAAAACGGCCTCCGGAGCGATGCTCCGGAGGCCGTTTTCCCTGGTAGCGGGGGCAGGATTTGAACCTGCGACCTCTGGGTTATGAGCCCAGCTAGCTACCGAACTGCTCCACCCCGCGGCGATGACTCCACTCTATGAACTCCTGGCGACGGAAGCAAATCGACTACCTGGGTGGCGCGGCCAGCCACAGGGTGTAGGTGACCGGCCAGGTGCCCGCGGGCGGGCCGGTCAGGACCTTCGCGTCGGCGGAGGTGCTGAGCGAGATCACCAGCCTGGCCTTCATCGCGGGTAGTGACACGGCGGCGCGGGACGAGCCGATCACGACCGGGCGGCGTCCAGCCTGCGCGATGAGGTTCACCGCCTCCGTGACCGAGGCCATGGACGTTGCCCCCGGGACCATCCACGCGGCCGGCCGGCCGCAGAGGTCGCGGACGACAGGAGCGAACCTCTCCGCTAGCTGCTCGTCCACGAAGAGAACGCCTGCCGACGGCCCGATCGCGGCGCACAGCGACGAAGCGGCGGCGGCCGAGCCGCCGTAGGTGCCCGACACGCCCACGCCGTGCAGTCGCACCCGGCTCAGGAGCTTCGCCGCGCCTGACGAGTAGCGCCCGACCGACGGCTTGCCCGCCAGGCTGGGGTTCATCGTCGTCACCAGCGGCGGGATCGCCAGCGCGAGCACGCAACAGGCCGCGACGAGCCCGACCGCCGTACGCGGGCCCCCGAATCGCGCGGCGCGCCCGGTCAGCCGCGACGACACCCACACCGCAAGTAGCACGAGCCCTGGCAGCACCACCGGCACCAGCCGGTGCGAGGCGAGCGGCTGCCACGGGATCACCGCCGGGTCCCACAGCACGGCCAGCACCGACCAGGCGATGAGCAGGAACGGCAGTCCCCACAACCACAGCCCTTCGCTGGCCGAGTCACCGGAATCGCCAGAGTCCTCGAGGTCACCAGAATCAGCCGGATCCCTCGATGAAAGCACCGCGCGTACCAGCCGCCGCCCCAGCACTGCCGCCCCCAAGCACGCCAGCAGCAGGGCGGGCACCCCGATGTACCAAACCACCCACGACAGGCTCGACTCGTAGTACCGGCGCGTCCCGTCGACTGGGAGCCGCTCAAGCCGCTGCAGCGCCGCGACCTGCCTGATCACGAAGGGATTGGTCTCGCCGCGTACGATCTGCAGGTGCGGCCGGACGGCCAGCACGGCGAGCAGGAGCACCGGCAGCACCAGGGCCAGCCCGGTGAGCAGGAACCCGAGCGACGGTAGCACCAGTCGCTCCCGGTTGAACCACGGGAAACTCGGCTGGACGGCGCACGCCCGCCGCAACCGCGCCGGCGCACCGGGCAGCGCCAGCGCTGCGACCAGGGCCGTCACCACGCCGAAGACGGCCGCGGCCAGCCCGATCAGGTGCAACTGCTCCGACACCGTCGCCAGATAGGGCCGGTCCAGCACCAGCGCCGTCACCAGCCCGATCCCGATGCCGGCAATGAGGCCGCCACCGAACGGTCCCGCCTGCGGCCGCCGCGTCACGAACAGCACGGCGACGACGGGGAACGCGGGCAGCAGCATGCCAAGCGACCCGATGGACGCCAGCACGGTGAGCCCGAGCGCGAGCCCGCCAAGCGCCGCCAGCCCCTGCTCGCCGTCGAACCGGCCGGCCACGCCGGTGCCGTCAGACCCGCCGACGCCGCGGCGCCGCACCACTAGCGAGTCGATGAACAGGCACAACCCGCCGAACAGCAGCACCTGCACGAGCGGCTCACTGAACGGGGTCCGCGACGCGTACACCTCGGGCAGGCAGATCGCGAGCAGTAGCTCCCCGGCCACGCCCCACCATATCCCGCACAGCCGCCCCACCAGCCCGGCGAACGACAGCACGGCGCAGCCGCCAAGTACCGCCGGCATCAGCAGCGCGCCGCCGAGGCCGCCCAGCCAGGTGCCCGCGGCCAGCAGCAATGGCAACCCAGGCAGGTAGCCGGGGGTAATCCAGCCACCGGACACGATGAATCCCGGCGTCGCGAAGTCCAGCCCGCCGCTAGCGCCGAAGGCGGCGGCCGACTCCGGGATCCGTGCCGTCCCGTGTCCGGCGATCCAGTAGCCGTAATGCAGGTACACGCCCGGGTCGCTGATCACGAAGACCTGCTCGGACCGCAGCAGCGCCTGCCACACGCCGAATCCGGCGGCGATCACCACCATGGCCGCCACCGCGCCGGCCGGCACGTCCGGCCGCCGCCTGGTCACGGCGACCTCGCCCGCAGCCACGCCCCGCGGCCAGCTCGCCGGCAGCCGCCGCATCGCGAAGTAGCACAGCGCGGCTGCCAGCGGCACGAAGATGATCACCATCGGCAACGGTTGCAGCCGCCCCGTGAGCAGCATCCCGGCCCCAGGTATCAGCCACGCCGCCGCGAGCACCGCCGGCGCCTGCGTGATCGCGGCGAACACCCAGCCAGGCAGCCACCACAAGCGCTGCGCCGCCCGCACGCCGCGCGCAGCGGCGCCAGAGTAGAGCGCGCGCAGACGGCCGGCCGAACGCGCACCGCTGCCCCGCTCCCGCTGGTCAGGCTCCCGGTCATCCCGAACGGGGGCGTGGTTCTCCGTAACTACAGCGTCTTCGCCTTCCGCCGGGCCCTCGCCGTTAACCGAGGTGCCAGCAGAGGCGGTCCCGTCCTGCGCGTCGCCGCCTCGTGCAAGCACGGCCGGTAGTCGTAGGCGCACAGGACCCACTGTATCGACCGCCACCCCGGTTTCCCTGGCACCCCGCCCGCTCACGTGCGAGCGCGTGCCGAATGCGGTTCACTGAGGGCGTGGAAGTCTTCACCAACTGGCACACCTGGCAGCGGACAGAACCCGAGTTGCGCCGCCTGCTTCCGCCGTCCACCGGTGACGCGGTGGCGAGCGCGACCGAGTTCGCGCTCCGCTTCCATGGTGACCAGCGGCGCCCGACCGGGGCACCCTACGCGGAGCACCTGCTTGAGGCGCTCGAGGTCCTCGTCCGCGGCGCCGGGGTCAGCGACCCCGGCGTGCTGTGCGCCGCCGTGCTGCACGACGTCGTGGAGGATACCCCGTGCACCATCGACGACGTGCGGTCAGCGTTCGGCGACCGGGTCGCGGACATGGTCGGCTGGGTCACCAAGCCCAAGCTGGAGGACGGCGCGGACAAGCAGGCGGCCAAGGAGGCTTACCTCGGCCGCCTGGCGGACGCGCCGGACGACGCGATCCTCGTCAAGCTGGCCGACCGCGCGTCCAACGTGCAGACGCTGCGCAACCTGCCCTCGCTGGCCTGGCAGCGCGAGTATTACGCGCAGACCGTTCGCTACATCATGCCGCTAGCCGCGTCACGGGGATGGTGGGACGTCTGGTACGCGAGCTGGCAGCAAGTCCACCGTGATCTCGCTTAGGTCGTCATCCTCCTCCTGGTCCACCCGCCGGCCAATCCAGGTGGCGAGCACCCAGATGGCCAGCCCGGCCGGGTAGATGAAGTAGCCGACCCGGGTCGACGGGGCCAGGACGAACATGAGCGTCATCGCCCCGGCGAGCAGGACGACCGCGCGCGGCACCGAGCGCGGCGGCTTGAAGACGAGGGACGCCGCGACGGCAAGCCCGGCGAGCGCGAGCATCACCACGACGATCGTGTGCCCGGCGCCCGGCCAGGTTGACGCGATCAGGTATCCGGGGAGCGGGCTCCGTGCCGCGGACTTAACGCTGGCAAGGCCAAGCGGGAACGCGATCGTGTTCACCACCATGGCCTTGGGATGGCCGACGATGAACGGGCCGATGCACACCACGACCACGCCGATCGCCGCCAACGCGAAGCGCCTGACCGTCCGGCTGCCTTCGCGGACCCAGAGCAGCGCGACGGCCACCAGCAGCGCTGGCCACGCGGTCGCCTTCATCGATGCGCCGATGCCGAGCGCGAGGCCGGCCAGCACGGGCTTACGCACCCACAGGTAGGCGAACCCGAGGCAGAGGAACGCGACCATCGGCACGTCGGTCCCGCCGACGGCGAGCTCGAAGGCGATCACCGGGCTACCGGCTGCGAGCAGTGCCCAGCGGCCGGGGTCACGCGCCCCGCCGTCGCGCAAGGCAAGCCAGAAGATGCCGAGGAACACCACGCCGAACCAGACTCGGGGATCGGTGAGCAAGCCAAGGTTGAAGAAGGCCCGGGGCACCCCGAACAGCGCCATGACCGGCAGGTACGGGTTGTACGCGTTGGGGTCCATGGTTCCCGCGAGCATGGCCGGATCGGCATAAGGCGTGCCCTGGTGGATCAGCGCCCAGCCGGAGTTGGCGACCACCCCTACCTCGGGCTGCCATAGCCCTTTGGCCGCTAGCCAGCCGAGCGGCATGATGAGTCCGCCGAGGAAAGAAACCCCGAGTGCGATGTCCGCGGTCCGCGCGGACCGCCGGAAGAGCACGACAGCGAGCGCAAGACCGTAGCCGACCGCCGCCATCTCGCCCCAGAGCTGGTGGACGTGGTCGTTGCTGATGACCGCGACCAGAATCGCCCAGAGCGCTGAGACCGCGAATATGCCGGCTAGCCAGCGACGTCGCATAGCAGCCGGTGACTCGAACCCGGCGCCAGGCCGTACGCCACCCATCACCCGCAAATTCTACCTGGCGGCAGGGCGCAAACCGGGTTAACCGGTTTGTCTGTGATTCTCGCGACCAGGCACCGGTAACCGACCGGGAACGGCGACCAGCCCCACCGGCCGCTGACGAAGCCCCACAGCCCGCGCGGCGCGGCCAGCGTGGCGACGACCGCGAACCTAGACGGCCAGCCGCGGTATTGCCACTATTGCGTGATGGGACGTCTGGACGGCAAGGTCGCGATCATCACCGGCGGTGAGGGTTCCATCGGCATGGCGACCGCCCGCGCGCTGACCGCGGAGGGCGCGAGCGTCCAGGCACGCCGCACCGGAGGAGATCGCGCGGGCGATGCTGTTCCTTGCCAGCGACGACAGCTCGTTCATGACGGGGGCGACGCTATCGGTTGACGGGGGCATGTCGAGCTGACCAGCCGACCACCCAGTCCCTGGCCACCCGCCACCACAGGTAAAGCGCGAGCGCAGCGTAAGCGACCGGGGCGAAGCCGACGGCCGCGGCGATGCCGACGACGATCATCCGCCCCTCCCAGCCGAGGCCGCGCCGGTCAATGCCGGCCGCCAGGCCGCCGCGTACCCGGTAGGCCAGGTCCAGGTGCCTGAGGCCCGCGGCGGCGACCACCGCGAATGTCAGCGGCGGCCAGACACGGCCGACGAAGCCGATCTCGGCGATGAACACGTACTCGGCCGCCTGCAGCAGCGGCGGCACGACCCAGTCGCTGCGCCCGTCATGCGGATGCCAGGACGCGAACGCGGCGAGCAGCATCGCCTCGACCGGGGTGAGGAGCAAGATGGCCGGCAGGTTTCGCAGGCCGAGTGCGGTCAGCACGCCGGTGACGAGCAGCCCGACGACCAGCGGCGGCAACGGCGGCACCCGGCCGTCCACCCACTTGCCGATCCAGATGGAGATTCGCCCGTCGCCGCGGTAGCCGCGCAGCTCGCCGCGGTCCCGAGGCTGGCGGGTGCCGTCGATGACGGCCGCGCCGAGCGCGGCCACGCCAAGCACGAGCACGACGAGGAACGCCGCCCGGCTGCCGAGCACCAAGACCGTGAGGCAGGCCAGCGGCAGCCGGACGTCAGACGGCGGACCGAACGGGCGCTGCCTGACCGCCGACAACGAGGCGCCGTGCACGCACAGGTCCGCCATCGGGGTCAGCACCGCGAGAATGACCGCGATGACCGCTAGGCGCCATACCCCGGCGGCGCCCGCGCCGCCAAGGCTTCCCACGAACGTCTCGCGGAGTGAGTTCCCGGCCAGTCCCGGCTGGCCGGCCGGGTGCAGGCCGGCCGCCAGGGCGATGCCCGCGTAGACCACGAACTCGGCGAACATGCCGTAGCCCGCGAGTCCCCACTCCACGACGACCGTGGACCGCTGGCCGGCCAGCAGCCGCCCGACATGGGCGCAGGCGAAGACGGCGGCTGCTGCGGCAAGCGCGATGACCTCGCCGCGCACCGACGCGACGACCAGCCACAGCGCCGCGATCAGCGCGAAACCAACGGAGATCCGGAACAGCGTCAAGGGCGACAACCGGTAGAGCACGGACTGCCGCGTGCTCATGTAGCCGGACATGCCCCCTCCTAGCCCGTACGGCTGCATTGATACGGAGCCGTTACCTCAGCGTAGCCCGCTACCCCTGTTGCCTTCGAGAAACCACGTCTCGAAGACCAGGTAAAGTCCGCGTTGTGATGGTGAAACGCACGGTGGCGGTGGTACTCGGCGGCGGCACGGGCACCCGGTTCGGTGCGGCACTCCCCAAGCAGCTCCTCGTCCTCAATGGCCGGACGCTCGTCGAGCACTGCGTCGCGGCGTTCTCCGCCACCCCCGGTATCGACGAGATCCTCCTCGTCATGCCCCCCGCCTACCACGATGAAGCGAAGCGGCTGGTGGGCAGCCAGGTCAGCGCGATCATCGAGGGCGGCACCGCCCGCTCCGACTCGGTACGCAACGCTCTCGCCTACATCAGCGCCCGCAACGACCCGGCCGACACCGGCGTCCTTATCCACGACGCCGCCCGCCCCCTGGTCACCACGCGCATCATCGCCGACTGCCTGCAGGCCCTCCAAGACCACGCCGCCATCGGCACCGCCGTTCCCACCTCAGACACGATCCTCCAGGTCGAGAACGGCACGATCGCGCACGTCCCGCCGCGCGAGACCCTCTATCGCGCCCAAACCCCCCAGGGCTTCCGCCTGGAAGTCATCGCCCAGGCGCACGCCCTGGCCGCGGCCGACCCCGCCTTCACCCCCACCGACGACTGCGGCGTGGTCCTTCGCTACCTCCCAGGCACCCCCGTCCACGTCATCCCCGGCAGCGAGGACAACATCAAGGTCACCTACCCCTCCGACCTGGAAATCGCCGCCGCCCTCCTACGCACCCGCCAGCCCGCCAAGCCCCAGTAGCCACCCACGCCCCAGCGGCCGTAGGCGGGAAGCGGGAACCGGAACCGGGAAACGGAGAAACGCTCCCCAGGCTACGGCGCCACGGCGGCGGTGACCGAACACAGCGGCGGTCACCGCGCCCCGGCAATGTTCAGGAAGTGAACATCGATGCCAACGCAGCCGGTGAGTCCCCTGATACCCGCCCCATCCGCCCGACTGCCTGGTTTTCAGGAAGGTTTTTAGTGTTAGGAAGGGTTTTTAGCGTGGGAGTGCTAATAACCCTTCATGATCATGGACGGAGCCCGCAGCACCGAGGCCCCTGAGGCCGCTGGTGCTGAGGGTGCCCCAGTTCGTGACGTTCGCGGGCATCTGCCCCGCGTCGCCCGCGCCAGCCGACAGAAAGGCCCTATTCAGGCGCCGTTCAGGCGCCACCAGCCGGCACCGGACCGGCAGCCCAGCCAACGGGACCGCAGAGTCACATGCCGACCAAGTGGCCGGGGCGCGTCGGGGAGATTTCTCGCCGGCCTTCCGAAGGAGCGCCGTCGAAAATCTTCCCTGCGCGCCCGGCCCCGCTCGCCTTTGATTTTCGGTTTTTGGCTTTCGGCTTTCGGCTTTGACATCTGCCCGAGACTTCCCGCTCGCGGCTTCACGGTTTTGCACCGCCTTGAACTCCGCGAAGCTAGCCGCGAACCGCCTGCTTGATCAGCGTGCGGCCGAAGTCCCACATCAGGCCGGACCCCTTGGACGCGTCGTCGAGCACGTCGGCGAGCCCGTCGAGGAAGACCTTGACCTCCGCGTCGCCGATCATCAGGGGCGGGATGAGCTTGATGACTTCCATGTGGTCGCCGGATACCTGGGTGAGGATGCGGTGCCGCTGGAACAGCGATACCACGACCATCTGGGCGAACAGCCCGACGCGGGCCTTTTGCAGCATGGCCCAGCCCGCCTTGGCCTTCAGGCCGGACGGGCGGCCGAATTCGATGCCGATGATGAGGCCCTTGCCCCGCACGTCCTTGATCAGGTCGTACTTGGCCTGAAGGCCCTCAAGGCCGCGCATGAGCTCGTTGCCGCGGCGGTCCGCGTTCTCGACCAGGCCCTCGTCCTCGATGACGGCCAGGGTCGCCAGGCCGGCCGCCATGGCGAGCGGGCCGCCCTTGAACGTGGTCGAGTGGACCATGACCTTGTCCATCGAGGAGTAGACGGAGCCGAAGATCTTGTCTGTCGTCAGCATCGCGCCGACCGGGACGTAGCCACCGGACAGCGCCTTAGCGACGGTGACGATGTCCGGCTGCACCTCGTCGTACTCGTAGGAGAAGAAGCGGCCGGTGCGGCCGAGGCCGACCTGGACCTCGTCGCAGATCAGCAGCGCGCCGTGCTTGTGGAGCAGCGTCTTGGCCGCAGGCAGGAACCCGGGCGGTGTCATCATCACGCCGTGGCCCTGCACCGGCTCGACGATCAGCGCGGCCACGTCACCCTTGCGGAGCTCGGCCTCCAGCGCGGCGATGTCACCGAGCGGGACCTCCGTCCCGGGCAGCAGCGGGCCGAAGCCCGCCTTGAACTCCTCCGCGCCGTTGACGGACAGCGACCCGGCGGTGAGCCCGTGGAAGCCGTGCCTGGCGTAGACGATCCGGCCCTTGCCGGTCGAGTGGCGGGCGAACTTGAGCGCGGACTCGACGGCCTCGGTGCCGCTGTTGCAGAAGAACACCCGCTCAAGGCCCGGGGCCTTGGCGAGCAGCCGCTGCCCGAGCAGCCCCATGATCGGCTGGCAGTCGAACTGGGTCCACGCGGCGAAGTCGAGGTCGAGCGCGTCGTGCAGCGCCTTCTTGATCACCGGGTGGGAACGGCCCGCGGCGAACACCCCGAAGCCGGACAGGAAGTCCGCGTAAGCGTTCCCCTGCGCGTCGTACAGGTAGGCGCCCTCCCCGCGCACGTAGTCCTTGTCGAAGCCGATGGTGCGCAGCGTGCGCACCAGCTGCGGGTTCAGGTACTTGGAGTGCAGGTCATATCCCTGACCGCGCACGGCCGCGAGTTCAGCGCCCAGATCAAAGCCCATTGCCGCATCCTAGCCGCGGGCGCGCGGCCGCCGCCCCCGCTGCCCGACGAGTGCGTCAGCCCCGGCGGCTGGTCGCATGCCGCGCGGCCAGCCGGCGCGGGCTGCTGAGGTAGCCGGCGCCCCAGCAGGTGTGCATCGCGGCCAGCGCCACGGGCACGAGCGCCCGGACCCTGGCCGGGGTGTCCCGCGCGAAGGCCGCCGCGACCCCGGCGACCCCGGCCAGGTAGGCGGCCGGCACAGCAAACCCGAGCAGTAGGTAAGGAGGAACGGTGGCGGTCGCACCGGTCACTATCCCGATGAGCCCGGCCGCACCGAGGACCAGGCCGGCGGCGTTGAGCGCGGTCGCCGCCGGCGCCGCCAGGTAACGCGGGCTGACCGTCTCCGGGTAGCGGCGGGCCACGACCCGCCGCCACCGCCCGTAGCGGAACTGCTGCCTGGCGAGGGCGCGCAGCGTGTCCCGCGGACGGTAGGTGACCTTGAGATCCGGGGTGAACCAGATCAGGCCGCCCGCCGCGCGGATGCGGTAGTTGAGCTCCCAGTCCTCGGCGATCAGCATGGTCTCGTCGTAGCCGCCGACCCGCTCGATCTCCGCCCGCCGGTAGACGCCGAGGTAAACGGTGTCGGCCGGCCCGGGGGCGCCGCCGGTGTGGTTCGCCGCCGCGCCCATGCCGAAAGGCGAGGTCATTGCCCAGGCGACGGCCCGCTGGAACGGGGTGATGCCCTCGGCGGCCATCCAGCCGCCGACGTCGGCCGCGCCGGTGTCCATCAGCGTGCGCACCGCGGTGCGCAGGTAGCCGTCGGGCAGCATCGAGTGCGCGTCGATGCGGGTGATGATGTCGTGCCGGGCCGTCCGCACCGCCGCGTTCATGGCCGTGGCGATCTGGCCCGACGGGTTAGGCACCACGGTGATCCGGCTGTCGGCCGCGGCCAGCTCGCGGGCGATCGCGTCGGTACGGTCCCTGGACGGGCCGATGGCCAGCACCAGCTCGAACCCGCCGGGGTACTCCTGACCGAGCACGGCGGCGACCGACTCAGCGAGGTGCTTTTCCTCGTTGAGCACCGGCATCACGACGGAGACGGCGGGAAGCGTGGCCGGCTCCCCGGGCGAGTAGCCGTTCGCCTGGGGAGCCGGCCCCGTCCGTTCCGGATGCTGGTCTTGGTCGTTATGGATGACGCCGGTCACGCCATGCAGTTTATGCCCGGGGGCGACCCCGGACCCCGATGTCCGTCTGTTCGGACCCGATGGCAAAGACCGCCATCGCATCGGATCCGAACAGCCGAACGAAAAGCCGCAGCTTGCTTCCGTGCTACAGCTGGCTGTCCTCCAGCATCTCGGTGACGAGGGCGGCGATCGCGGAGCGCTCGCTTCTCGTCAGGGTCACGTGCGCGAACAGCGGGTGGCCCTTGAGCTTCTCGATCACCGCGATCACGCCGTCGTGCCGTCCGACCCGCAGGTTGTCGCGCTGCGCGATGTCGTGCGTGAGCACCACGCGGGAGCCGGTGCCGATCCGGGACAGCACGGTGAGCAGCACGCCGCGTTCCAGGGACTGCGCCTCGTCGACGATGACGAACGCGTCGTGCAGGCTGCGGCCCCTGATGTGGGTGAGCGGCAGCACCTCGAACATGTCGCGGGAGACCAGCTCGTCGATCACTTCCTGGGTGGTGACCGCCGAGAGCGTGTCGTAGACCGCCTGCGCCCACGGGCCCATCTTCTCCGCCTCGGATCCGGGCAGGTAGCCGAGGTCCTGGCCGCCGACCGGGTACAGCGGGCGGAACACGATGACCTTGCGGTGCTGGCGCCGCTCCATGACCGCCTCAAGGCCAGCGCACAGGGCAAGCGCCGACTTGCCCGTGCCGGCCCGGCCGCCCATGCTCACGATGCCGATCTCCGGATCGAGGAGCAGGTCAAGCGCGATGCGCTGCTCGGCGGACCGGCCGTGCAGCCCGAACGCCTCACGGTCGCCGCGCACCAGCTGGATGTGCTTGTCCGGCAGCACCCTGGCCAGCGCGCTCGCGCTGCCGGTGTGCAGCACGAGCCCGGTGTGGACGGGCAGGTCGCGGGCGGCCGCGCAGTCAAGCGTGCCGCGCTCGTACAGTTCCTCCACCTCAGCCGACGTCACGTCAAGCTCCGCCATCCCGGTCCAGCCGGAATCGACCGGGAGCTCGGCCCGGTACTCCTGTGCCTCGAGTCCGATCGACGCGGCCTTGATCCGCAGCGGCATGTCCTTGCTGACCAGGACCACTTCGTGGCCCTCATTGGCAAGGGAGCGCGCCACCGAGAGGATCCTGGTGTCGTTGTCCCCCAGCCGGAAGCCGGCCGGGAGCACCTGCGCGTCGATATGGTTCAGCTCCACCCGGCAGGTGCCGCCGAGCTCCCCGACCGGGATCTCGTCGTCTAGCCGGCCGCGGGCGATCCGGAGGTCATCGAGGTAACGGAGGGCCTGACGGGCGAAAAAGCCCAGCTCAGGGTGGTGACGCTTGGCTTCGAGCTCGGTGATGACGACGACCGGGATGACGACGTGGTGTTCGTCAAACCGGGAGAACGCCGCCGGGTCAGCGAGCAGGACGCTGGTGTCGAGGACGTAGGTACGACGCTGCACAGAGTTGGCCACGCAATACTCCCCTGGGCGCTGGCCGTGAGTGCCGGCGCCGCGGACAGGACACGCCCGGCCCCGGGTCCACCGGGGACAAACGTGTCAGATGGACCGGGGCTACCCGCCTTAGAGGGCCGCGCCGGCCCTCTCGTCGCACGTAGCGAGGTCAGGGGGCCTCCCGCGGGGGCACCCTGGGGAGGTGCCCGCCATCTCTGAAAGTACCCGTGATCAGGGCATTCTTAAAGCCCCAATTTGCGCGCGCGACGCAGCCGCCTCCCGGGGGGACGACCCCCCGTACCCCCCGATGTCCGCGCGGCCGGGCCCGATCGCAAGAACCGCGACCTTATCAGGCCCGCGAGGACCAAGGCCTCGAGTGATTCCGGCTCCTACGTGCCGAAGCGGCGGTTGCGCTCGGAGTAGGAGCGCAGCGCACGCAGGAAGTCCACCTTGCGGAAGGCCGGCCAGTAAGCGTCGCAGAAGTAGAACTCCGAGTGTGTTGATTGCCACAGCAGGAACCCGCCGAGCCGCTGCTCGCCGCTCGTCCTGATCACCAGGTCCGGGTCGGGCTGGCCGGCCGTATAGAGGTGCTCGGCGATGTGCTCGACGTCCAGGATCTCCGCGAGCTGCTCGATCGTGGTGCCCTTGCTCGCGTGGTCGACGAGGAGGCTGCGCACCGCGTCCGCGATCTCGCGCCGCCCGCCGTAGCCGACGGCCACGTTGACGACCAGGCCGGGGTTCCCGGCGGTCACCTCGGCCGCTTGCTTGAGCGCCCGCGCGGTGTGGTCGGGGAGCAGGTCGAGCGCGCCCACCGGCTTGACGTGCCAGCCCTCCTCGACCAGCCCGTTGACCGTGTCCTCGATGATCGCGAGCAGCGGGCGGAGCTCGTCCTCGTCGCGGCTGAGGTTGTCGGTCGACAACAGCCAGAGGGTCACCACCTCGACGCCGGTCTCCCGGCACCAGCTAAGCAGCTCGAAGATCTTGTCCGCGCCCTTGCGGTGGCCCTTGCTGACGTCGGTGTGCCCCTCGGACCTGGCCCAGCGCCGGTTACCGTCGCACATCACGCCGACGTGGCGGGGAATGCCCTTCCCCGCCAGGTGGGCCTCCAGCCGCCGCTCGTACAGCCGGTAAACCAGGTCGCGGTATCCCATGAACCGACCTTCCTCGCCGCAGCGCCAGAACCTCATCCGGGCCTTTTCATCCCTGCGGCGCTGGCCGTCAGGTTCCAGGATGAAGGGAGAGATGGAAAGGCTCCGTCCCACGGTATCCGACCGGGGACTGGCGACATGACGCTTTACACGAGAGGTTTGTGAGATATGCGGCTATTAGGGTGGCTTCGGACGCTATCGGTTTTCCTACCGGCTTTGCGGCCCCTGCTCGCGCACCTCCTCGACGCGCCGCAGCGCGTCGCGGAGTTCGGCCAGCCAGGTGTCCGCGTGCTCACCGGTCAGCCGGACGCACCAGGCCAGCGCGTCGGACCGCGAGCGGGCGACGCCGGCGTCGACGAGCGTGTCGAGCACCCGCCGCTCGGACTGGCGGAGCCGGGTCATGACCGGGACCGACAGCGTGGTGAACATCTCGGTTACGGTGCCGCAGCGCGTGCCCCAGGAGACCTTCTTGCCGAACTTCCGCTCGGCTTCGCTCGCTATCTCGATCCTGCGCGCGCGGGTGTCCTCGCGGAACCGCTTGATCCGCCCCTCCGCGGCCGCGCCGGCGTCCTCAGACTCCGGCGCGGGGAGCGTCCCGATGATGGTGATCTCTTCCCGGTCCACGGTGACCTCAGCCGGCTCGGTGAACCACTCGTCGGGCAGCCGTCCCGTGAACCATGACCGAATTTCTGTACTCATGTAATCATGATTACACTGCAACGAGCCACGGTCAACCGCTTCCCGTGCCGACGGCTGCGGGCACCGCCAACCGGGAACCGGGAACCGGTAACGCTACGCGGGCGGCGACGGCGACGGCCTGGGCGGGGCTGACCCGGATGGCGCCGGCGAACTCGGCGCTGAAGTCGGCTGGCACCACCTGGACGTTCATCCCTGGCTGCGGCGCCTGGATCATCCAGCCGGTGCCCAGGTAGATCGCGACGTGTGAGATGTAGCCGGGCGCGGTCGGGTCGGTGTGGTAAAAGAGGAGGTCACCCGGCTGCAGCTGGCCCACGGGAACGGCGGGGCCCGCCAGCGCCTGGTCCGCGGCGACGCGCGGCATGGTGATGCCCGCCTGGGCGAACGACCACTGCACCAGGCCGGAGCAGTCGAAGGAGGCGGGCCCGGCCGAGCCCCAGACGTACGGCGTCCCGCGGCGGCTCATCGCGGCGCGGAGCATGGCGTCGAGCGCCGTGACGGGCACCGCGGCCGACGTGACCGGGCCCGCGCCCGCCGTGTCCTGGCTGACCAGCGTGACAAGCTGCTCCACGGCGGCGCCCTTGGGCAGCAGGCGGCCGATGGCGGCCGCGTCGGCGGTGAGGTCGCCTGTCTGCACGCTGACAACAATCGCGTTGCCGGACGGCGCGCCGAGCGCCCGGGCGGTGGCGTCCGACACCACCGCGTTCACCCCGCCGATGCCCAGCGTCCCGAAGGCCACCACGGGCAGCCGCCGCGACGTCCGCCCGGCCGCGACCACCGATCCGCCGAGCGGGATCTTGCCGAGCTCGCCCATCGTGTAGGAAACGGCGACCCCGCCGTCGGCCACGCCCTGCCAAAGGTCGCTGGCGGCCCCGGTGCGCCGCGCGGCGAACGACCGGAACCGCGACGGGTCCACGCCGAGGACCGCGGTGTCAGTGCCGTTGACCGGCACCCGGAACGCCTCGATGCGCTCGGCCTGCACTAGGCCGGGCAGCTTGCCCACCGCGCCGAGCAGCCCGTCGGGCAGCGAGAACGGCGCGACCACGAGCAGGTCCGGCTGGACGGTGCGGCGCAGCGGAGCCACCGCCGCGCGCCTGGAGGCCTTCGGCTGGACCGCTGGCACCGGGGAGCCGGGCAGCAGCCGGGCGCCGGACGAGACGGTCAGCGGCACCCCGGTGATGACGGCGGCGTCCCCGGTCGACGGACGGACCGCGGGCAGCCCGAGCTGCGTGGAGCCCGGCGGGACGACCGAATCGTGCGGCGGCCCGCTCAGCACCGCGACGAGGGTGCCGGCGACGGCGCCAAGAGCCGCGAGCACGGTCAGGCCGGCCGGCAGTACCCGCCGCCGGCCGTCATCGCTGATCATCCGGGCTCGCCGCCGCCCCGCTTCGGTCAGGCGCACAAGCCCACGAGATCACAAGAAACCGTGATAAGTCCAGTCACGCAACGCCCCCGCTCTTTAGCCAGTGGGTACCCGCTTCCGTTCAGATCAGGCCCGGCTGAGCGCCTGCCGCAGCTGAGCCGGGGTGGTGACCGGCGCAAGGCAGGTAAACCCCTGGCAGACGTAGGCCGCGGGCGCGCCGGAGACCAGCGGGCGGCCGGCGAGCAGCGGGATCACCGCCTCCCCCGAGCCCGTGCCGCGGGCGAAGACCGCGCCGGGCGGCGCCGCGTGCAGCGCGGCGCGCAGCAGGTCGCCGGTGCGCGGGTCGTCCTCGGGACCGACGATGGCGATCTCGGCGGGTCCGGACAGCAGCGCCTCCGTCACCGCCAGGCCCATCCCGCCGGCCCGCGGGTACTTACCCGCGATCGGCGGCAGCACCGCGAGCGCGGCGACGGCCGCCGACCGGTACCGCTCGGCGCCGGTCAGCGCACCGTAGCTGAGCAGCGCGTCGGCCGCCGCGAAGGTGCCCGACGGCGTGGCGTTGTCCGTCGGGTCGGCCGGCCGGAAGATCAGCCGCTCCCCGTCGTCGGCGGTGTCGTAGAAGCCCCCGTTGCCGTCGGCGAACGCGGTGAGCACCGTGTCGAGCAGCATGCCCGCCACGCCTGTCCAGCTGGCCTCGCCGGTCATCCCCGACAGCCGCATCAGGCCGGCCGCCACGCAGGCGTAGTCCTCGAGCAGCCCGGCGCTCGGGCCGGCCACGCCGTCCTTCGACGTGCGCAGCAGGCGCGACGTGCCGGCCAGCGGCGTGGGCTTCGCGGGCTGGCGCAGGTGGACGGAGAACAGCAGCTCGGCCGCCTCGGTCGCGGCGGTCAGCAGGTCGGGCCGGTTGAACAGCACGCCCGCCTCGGCCAGCGCGCCGATCGCCATGCCGTTCCACGCGGCTACCACCTTGTCGTCGCGGGCGGGGCGGGTGCGCTCCTCCCGCGCCGTCAGCAGCACCCCCCGGATCCGGTCGAACCGTTCCTGGTCCGTCGGCTGGGTGCGGCGCTGCAGCACGGAGGCGCCGTGCTCGAACGTCCCTTCCTCGGTGACGCCGAACGCGGAGCGCGCGAACTCGCCGTCCTCCTCCCCGAGGACCTCGCGCAGCTGCGCCGGGGTCCAGGCGTAGAACGCGCCCTCGCTGCCGTCGCTGTCCGCGTCGAGCGAGGCGGCGAAGCCGCCCTCCGGCGTGCGCAGCTCCCGCAGCATGAAGTCGCAGGTCTCCTCGGCCACCCGGCGGGCGAGCAAGGATCCGGTCCTGCGCCACAGGTGGGTGTAAACGCCCGCGAGCAGCGCGTTGTCGTACAGCATCTTCTCGAAGTGCGGCACGGTCCAGGTCGCGTCCACGCTGTACCGGGCGAAGCCACCGCCGAGCTGGTCGTACATGCCGCCGCGGGCCATCGCCTCGCAGGTCTGCTCGGCCATCTCCTGGGCGGGCGGCTCGCCGTCGGTCCGCTCGTCGAAGCGGAGCAGGTACTCGAGCACCATTGACGGCGGGAACTTGGGCGCGCCGCCGAAGCCGCCGTTCACCCGGTCGAAGCTCGCCGCCAGGCCTTCCATGGCGGCGGCGCTGACGTAGTCCGCGTGGAACTCGCCCCCGGCGCCAAGCGCGGACATGGCGGCGGCATTGTCCGCCAGCGTCTTCCTGATCCGCTCGGACTCGCTCTTGATCCTGTCCTTGCCCTGCTTCCACGCCCCCGCGACCGCGGTCACCACCTGCACGAACCGAGCACGCGGAAAATAGGTCCCGCACAGGAAGGGGTCGCCGTCCGGCGTCATGAACACGGTCATCGGCCAGCCGCCCTGCCCGGTCATCGCCTGGGTAGCGGACATGTAGACCGCGTCGATGTCGGGCCGTTCCTCCCGGTCAACCTTGATGGCGACAACGCTGTCGTTCACGATCCTGGCGGTCTCTTCGTGCTCGAACGACTCGTGCGCCATCACATGGCACCAGTGGCAGGCCGCGTACCCGACCGAGAGCAATACCGGCACGTCGCGGCGCCTGGCCTCAGCGAACGCCTCGTCTGACCAGGGCCACCAGTCGACCGGGTTATCGGCGTGCTGCAGCAGGTACGGACTTGTCGCGCTCTTCAGCCGGTTTGCCATATATCAATCTTGACACCTTCGCCGGCCGCGCTCGCGCCGCGTAGCCGGTCAGGCCGGCCGGATCCGGCCGCTGCCATAGGCCCGGGCGCAAAGCCCGGTCAGGTAGAAGACAGCGCCGATCGTGCCGACGAAAAAGCCGAGCGGCCAGTTCGTCTCGTAGGACAGCGCGATCGACAACCAGACGGTGGCCAGGGCGATGAGCACCGACAGGGCGAGGGCGACGCCCGGCCGGGCGGTGACCGAGCGGGCCGCGGCGGCGGGGCCGATCATCAGGCTGAACATCAGCAGCGCGCCGACGACGGGCACGGTCATCGAGGTGGCCAGGGCCATCACGATCAGGAAGTAAAGCTCGGCCCGCCGCGTCGAGACGCCGCGCGCCTCGGCGACCTCGGGCACGGCGCTGGTGAGCATGAGCGGGCGGAAGGCCACGCCGATCGCCAGGCCCGCCGCGACGCCGAGGCCGAGGATCGGCAGTACCTCGCCCCGGCTGACGCCGAACACCTCGCCGAACAGCAGCGAGTAGATTTCTTCCGCGTACTGGCTGCTCACGCTGACGAACAGCGCGCCGAGGCCGAGCATCACCACGAGGGTGAGCGCCGTCACCACGTCGTTCCTTGCCTTACGGCCGCGGCCCTCAGCGCCAAGCGCACCGATGCCGAGCGCGCCGGCGACCGCGAAGACGGCAAGGCCCCAGATGACGTTGATGCCGAGCAGGCTGGCGCCCGCCGCGCCGGCGAACGCCCCGTTCGGTATCGCGTGGGCGGCGAACGTGGAGCCGCGCAGCACCGCGAAGAAGCCGGTGATCCCGGCGATCACCGCGACGACCGAGGCGGCGATCCAGGTGTTCATCATGAGCGCGCTAAACACGGGCCGCTCCCACGCTGGTCTCCGGGCCGTCGACCGCCGGCCCGCACTCCGCTTCCTCGTGCGGCGAGCGTGGCACCAGCCGCTTCCGTGGCCGCGCGTAGCTGAGCAGGTAAGCGGCGAGGACAAGGACCACGACGAAGAACGACACCGGCCAGCCGTGACCGTGCGGCGGCCAGTAGTACGAGTCGTACGCGAGCACGATGCCGAGCCAGGTGACGACCAGGCCGGTTAGCGCCGAGACGGCCATGGCCCGGGCCGGGCTCTTCGTCACCCGCAGCGCCGTCGCGGACGGCCCGATGAGCAGCGCGGTGGACAGCACCGCGCCGATCGCGACGGCCGCGAGCGATACCGACACGGCGAGCGCCGCGAGGTAGACGACGCCGACGAGCCGGACATTGACGCCGCGGGCCCGCGCCAGGTCGGGCGAGACGGAGGTGAGCAGCAGCACGCGGGCGAGCACGCCGGTCACCAGCAGCGCGATGACGCCGGAGGCGACGAGCACGGGAACCGTGTCCGGGCTGACCACGAAGATGGACCCGAACAGCACCGTGAACGAGGCGCCGGTGGTCGCCGTGTGCAGCGTTCCCAGGTAGAGGAAGAGGGCGGCCGCGCCGAGGGCCGCGCCGAGCACCACGCCGGTGGCCACGTCCCGGCTCCTGCGCCGCTGCACGCCGATGGCCTCCATCAGCGCCGCGGCGGCGATCCCGGCGGCGAGGAAGCCCCAGAACTGGTTGATGCCGACGAGGAACGCCCCGGACCCGCCGGTGGTGGCCACGTCCGCGAGCGAGTGGCCGGCGAAAGACTGGCCGCGCAGCACGGTGAACACGCCGATGACGCCCGCGGTGACCGCCACCACGGTGCCGACGATCAGGGCCGTCCTGACCGGGCCGCTGCTCAGCAGCCCCGGCTCGAAGAGGTAATGCATCATTCGCCCGCCACTACGAGGACGCGGCCGTGCACCCGGATCACGTCCACCCGGTGGCCGTACAGCCGGGTGAGGCCCTCGGAGG
Organism: Trebonia sp.; assembly: GCA_036391275.1. Classification (GTDB taxonomy): domain Bacteria; phylum Actinomycetota; class Actinomycetes; order Streptosporangiales; family Streptosporangiaceae; genus Trebonia. The sequence continues at coordinate 4,589 of DASWAE010000085.1, read as the reverse complement.
TGACCACCTCGTCCGCCGGGCCGGCCGCGGCGTGGCCGTTGGCGACGTACACGATCCGGTCCATGACGCCGAGCAGCGGGTTCACGTCGTGCGCGGAGAGCAGCACGGAGATCTCCTGCTCGCGAGCCAGCTTGCCGAGCACCGCCACGATCTCCTGCTCGCTGCGCAGGTCGAGGTTGGCGAGCGGCTCGTCGAGCAGCAGCAGCTTGGGCCGGGAGATCAGCGCGTGCGCGATGAGCACGCGCTGCTGCTCGCCGCCGGACAACTCGCCCACCCGGGCGTCGGCGTACCCGGCCGCGCCGACGTCGCAGAGCGCCCGCTCGACCAGTTCCCGGCGCTGCCGCGACGGGAAGGCGAACCCGAGCCGGTGCCCGTCAAGGCCGAGCGACACCACGTCGCGGGCGCGCAGCGGCATGTCGGGGTCGATGACTAGCTTCTGCGGCACGTAGCCGATGCCGCCTTTGCTCCGGTGGCCCAAGGGCTCGCCGTCGACGAGCACCCGGCCGCCCGACGGCTCGAGCAGGCCGAGGATGACGCGGAGCAGCGTGGTCTTGCCCGCGCCGTTCGGTCCGATGATCCCGGCGAAGCGGCCCTTGCCGAGTGAGAACGTCACGTCGCTGAGCACCTGGCGGCCGCCGAGGCGAACGCCCACGCCCTCCAGCCGCAGCAGGTCCGCGGGGGCCAGGGTACGGGAGGTCGCCTCCCCGGGAGATAGCTTCACAGTGGTCCTCACAGGTGGGCGGGTTCGTGGCTGGCGACCGCCTTGCGCAGGTCCTGCACCTCGGTCAGCATCCAGGTCTGGTAGTGGTATCCGGCCGGCATGGTCTCGTACACGCCGATGACGGGGATGTGGCTACGTTCCGCGAGGCTGATGAACGACTCGGTGAGCCCGTCCGTGACCTGCCGGTTGTAGAGGAGCGCCGTCACCTTGTGCCCGGTGAGCAGCGTGCGCTGCGCCGCGACGTCCTGCGGCGACGGGTCGACGCCGTTCATGGTGTCGGCCTGGAAGGTCCACGGCGTCAGGTTGCCGGCGCCGAGCGCGGTCAGCAGGTAGTTCGCCACCGGCTCGGTGACGGCGGCGCGGGCGCCGGGATAGGCCGCCTTGAAACTGGCGATGGCGGCGTCAAGCGGCTTGAGGCTGGCGGCGAACGCCGCCGCGTTGGCCCTGAAGTACGCCGCGTGCGACGGCTCGATGGCCGCCAGGGCGGCGGCGACCGCGTCCGCTACCTTGGGCATCGTGGCCGGGTCGTACCAGAGGTGCGGGTTGGGCGTGGAGTCCGGCAGGCCGAGCAGCCGCTGCATGTCGATGACCGTGCGCCCGCCGTTGGGCACCGCGGACTCGATGGTGTTCATGAACCCGTCGTAGCCGAGACCGTTCTGCACCACGAGCCGGGCGTTGCCCACCTCGCGCGCGACGGCGATGGACGCCTCGAAGGCGTGCGGGTCGGTGTTCGGGTTGGACATGACGGCGCTCGCCTGGACGTACCTGCCGCCCACCTGTCCGATCACGTCGGCGTACTGGCTTTCCGCGCCGACGGCGACGATCTTGCCGTTCCCGGCGGCGACCGTGGCCCGGCTCGAGTAGGCCGCCGCGGCCGTGGCGGCGAGCGCCGCGAAAACGGCGAGCAGCAAGATCCACACCGGCCGCCTGCCGACGTGGATCCGTGCCCTCGTGCTGTCCGCGCGCCCGCGCATGTTCACGCTCCCCGCCCAGGCAGCTTTCCGCCCGGTTCGCTGTTAATGATAATCGTTTCTATTATCAGTAAGCAACCGGAACGCGGAGCTTATGCCCCTCGCTGGGCTCCTGTCCGTGGTTATCGTCAGGAAGGCCGGCTACCGTGCGAAGCGTGACAGTGGACCATCCGCGCGGCACCCGGGTGCGGGGCACGAAGCAAGCGTCGGCTGTGGCAGCTGCGCTCGCCAGCCTGCCCGGCTTCCGCAGCGCGCAGGAGATCCACGCAGAGCTGCGCCGTCAGGGCGAGACCGTCGGCCTCACCACGGTCTACCGTCACCTCCAGGTGCTCAGCGAGCAGGGCGTGATCGACACCATCCGGGATCCGTCCGGTGAGGCCCTGTACCGGCAGTGCGGCTCCACCGCGCACCATCACCACCTGACCTGCCGCGAGTGCGGCCGCAGCGTCGAGGTCGAGGGCCGCGTCGTGGAGCAGTGGGCCGAGCGGGTGGCCGCCGAGGCCGGGTTCACCGCCGTCAACCACACGGTCGAGCTGTTCGGGCTGTGCCCCGATCATTCGGCGGCGCGGAACTGACCGGGCGGAGCACGCTCTCGTTCGGGCTTATGTAAGACAGCAACGGCGGCCGGCCCTCACCGGGCCGGCCGCCGTTACCGTTGACTGCCTTACGCGGCGGTCGCCGCCGCGCCGACCTCGGCCGGCTCGAGCGCGAGCGCGAGCACCTCGCGGACGTCGCTGACCGGGTGGACGTCCAGCTTCGCGAGCACCTCGGCGGGCACGTCGTCCAGGTCCGGCTCGTTGCGCTGCGGGATCAGCACGGTGGTGATGCCGGCGCGGTGCGCGGCGAGCAGCTTCTGCTTCACGCCGCCGATCGGCAGCACCCGGCCGGTCAGCGAGACCTCGCCGGTCATCGCCACGTCCGAGCGCACCGGGCGTCCCGAGATCAGCGACGCGAGCGCCGTCGTCATGGTGACGCCGGCCGACGGGCCGTCCTTGGGCACCGCGCCCGCGGGCACGTGCACGTGCACGCCGCGGTCCTTCATGCCGGTGACCGGCAGCTCGAGCTCCGCGCCGTGCGAGCGCAGGTAGGAGAGCGCGATCTGCGCGGACTCCTTCATCACGTCGCCGAGCTGGCCGGTGAGCGTGACGCCGGACGCGCCGGTCTCCGCGTCGGCCAGCGACGCCTCGATGTAGAGCACGTCACCGCCCGCGCCGGTCACTGCCAGGCCGGTCGCCACGCCGGGCACCGCGGTGCGGCGGTCGCTCGACGTCAGCTTCGTCTCCGGGGTGAACCGGGGACGGCCGAGGTAGTCCTTCAGGTTGGCGGGGCTGACCGTGATCGGGATCACGCCCGGCTCGAGCGCCTCCTTCGCCGCGACCTTCCGCAGCACCCGGGCGATGGCCCGCTCGAGTGACCGGACGCCCGCCTCGCGGGTGTACTCGGCCGCGATGAGCCGCAGCGCGCCGTCCTCGACGGTGACCTCGGTGCTGTCCAGGCCGGCCTTCGAGAGCTGGCGCGGCAGCAGGTGGTCACGGGCGATGGCGACCTTCTCGTCCTCGGTGTAGCCGTCGAGCTGGACCAGCTCCATCCGGTCGAGCAGCGGCCCGGGGACGGAGTCGAGCACGTTCGCCGTGGCGAGGAAGACCACGTCGGACAGGTCGAGGTCGACCTCGAGGTAGTGGTCGCGGAACGTGTGGTTCTGCGCCGGGTCGAGCACCTCGAGCAACGCCGCCGCGGGGTCGCCGCGGAAGTCGCTGCCGATCTTGTCCACCTCGTCGAGCAGCACGACCGGGTTCATCGTGCCCGCCTCGCGGATGGCCCTGACGATGCGGCCGGCCATCGCGCCGACATAGGTCCTCCGGTGGCCGCGGATCTCCGCCTCGTCCCGAACGCCGCCCAGGGCGACGCGCACGAACTTGCGGTCCATGGCCCGGGCGACGGACTCGCCGAGCGACGTCTTGCCGACGCCGGGCGGCCCGACAAGCGCGAGCACGGCGCCGGAACGGCGGCCGCCGATGACGCCGAGGCCGCGGTCGCTGCGCCGCTTGCGCACCGCCAGGTACTCGATGATCCGGTCCTTCACGTCGTCGAGCCCGGTGTGGTCCTCATCGAGGATGCGCCGCGCGCCCGCGATGTCGTAGGCGTCCTCGGTCCGCTCGTTCCACGGGATGTCGAGGATCGTGTCGAGCCACGTGCGGATCCAGCCCACCTCGGGCGACTGCTCCGAGGTCCGCTCCAGCTTGTCGACTTCGCGCAGCGCGGCTTCGTTGACCTTCTCCGGCAGGTCGGCGGCCTCGACGCGCGCCCGGTAGTCGTCTTCCTCGGTGCCCTTGCCGCCGCCGGTCAGCTCGTTCAGCTCCTTGCGGACCGCCGCGAGCTGCTGGCGCAGCAGGAACTCCTTCTGCTGCTTCTCCATGCCCTCGGTCACGTCCTTGCGGATGGACTCGGCGACATCGAGCTCGGCCAGGTGGTCCTTGATCCAGCGGATCGCCTGCTCCAGCCGCTCGGTCACGTTGGCGTTCTCGAGCAGCTGCAGCTTCTGCTCGGCGGTCAGGTAGCTCGCGTACCCGGCCCGGTCGGCGATCGCCGACGGGTCGTCGAGCTGCTGGATCATGTCCACGACCTGCCACGCGCCGCGCGTCTGCAGGGTGGCGATGACCAGGGACTTGTATTCCTTGGCCAGCTCGCTGGCGCGGGCGCCGGCGCCGGTCTCCTCGATGACCGTGCCCTCGACCCACAGCGCCGCGCCGGTCCCGGTGGTCCCGTGGCCGATCTTCACGCGGGAGACGCCGCGCAGCACCGCACCGGGCTCGCCGCCGGGCAGCCGCCCGACCTGCTCGATCACGGCCAGCGTGCCGGTACCCGCCAGGCCCCGGTCCTCGATCCTGGGAACGATC
>DASWAE010000084.1:0-22154 GCA_036391275.1 Trebonia sp. | reverse complement strand
AGCACGCCTGCCTCGGCCCGCTGTCCGCCCGGTACGGGGTGACATTGCTGCCCGGGCAGGAGGTGACCACCACGCTCGGTCACGCCGGGGTGCTCGGCCAGACGGGGTGGATCGACTTCCGTGAGCCGGCCGCCGCCTGGCTCGCCGCGGCCGAGTCGGCCGGCGGGCTGATGTCGGTCAACCACCCGTTCGGCGGCGCGGCCTCCTGGGTGCACCCGATGCCGCGGCGCCCGCCGCTGCTCGAGGTGTGGCACTGGTCGTGGCTCGACCCGGCGTGGACGATCCCCTTTTCCTGGTGGCAGGCCTGGGACCCGGGCGCGATCCCGGTCGGCGGCAGCGACTGGCACCGGCCGGGTTCCGACGCGCCGCTCGGCACGCCGACCACGTGGGTACTCGCCGCGGACCCTTCTGTCGCAGGCATACTCGCGGGCCTGCGGGCTGGCCGCGTGGCGATCTCGGGCTCGCGTGACGGCCCGGTGCTGCTGCGGGACTCCGGTGACCTCGTCGCGGCGGCGGCGGACGGCCTGGTGCTGGCCGGCCCGGACGGGCCGTACCGCCGGGTGGCCGGCGCGCTCGCCCGGATGCCCGGCGCCCCGGGGTACCACCGGCTGCTCACGCTGGGCGGGGCGACCCTGGCCCTAACGCCGTAGCGAGGTAGCGGACCCGCGCGTGCAGCAGGGCGCGGTGCGCGGTCAGGTCGTCGGCCTCGTCAGGCTTGCCCGGGCACTCGCCCGCCGCGACGGCCTGCGTCAGGCGCGCCGTGGCCTCCGCCCGGTCGATCACCTCGAAGACGATGAGCGGGTCGCTGCCCGCGGCCCGCCAGGTCTTGTCGAGCAGGCCGCTGGCGTCGTCGATCCAGGCATCCTTGATCTTGCCGCCCTTGCCGTGGTCGATAAGCACCGACAGGGCGTGCTCGGCCTGGCCGTAGCCGAAGCTCACGGTGATCGACTCCTGCCGCCCGCCCACGTCGCTGTAGTGCCAGCACCGGCCGATCGCGGGCGAGCCGATCGCCGCCGCCCAGTCCGGGTCGGCCACGCCATGGCCGCTGAGCCGCGCCGCCGCCTCGGTCGCCGCCGCCCGCAGCTCCGGCGTGCCGATCGCCGCGAGGATGCGCAGCAGGGCGAGCGCCGCTGGCGTCCCGTCCCGCTCCGCCGCCGGCACCAGGGACGTGGCGAGCTCCGCCATCACCGCCGTGCCGTCGTCGCCGTCCGCGTCCCGGCTCAGGGCGCCGATCATGTCCGACCCCCACAGCTCGGCGTCGACCGGCTGGCGGACGTGGGCGAGCACCTGCTGTGCCTCGCTCAGCACGACGGAGGACGCTTTCGCGGGCGCCAGCGGCGCGAAGAGCGCGGCGATGTCGGGTTCGGAATCGGCCATGTGGCGTATTGTTACACGATCGCTACCCGGGCACCGGGGGAATGCGCACAGCTGTGGATAAATGGCCGCCCGCGCTGCCCAGCACGGCCTTTACCGCGGCTAAGCGCGGCCCGCCCGGGCGAAGCACGCTGCCAGGTGGTCGTTGACCAGCCCGCAGGCCTGCATGGCGGCGTAGACGGTGACCGGCCCGGTGAAGACGAAGCCGCGCTTGCGCAGTTCCTTCGCGAGCGCGGCGGACGCGGGCGTCTGCGCCGGCAGGTCGGCGAGGGTGCGGGGCGCCGGGCGCGGCGCGGCGTCGGCGTAGCCCCACACCAGGTCGCTGAGGCCCTCGCTGAGCCCGGCGGCCGCGCGGGCGTTGGTGATGGCGGCGTTGATCTTGGCGCGGTTGCGGACGATGCCCGTGTCGGCGAGCAGCCGGGCCACGTCCGCGTCGGTGAACGCGGCGACGACGGGGATGTCGAACCCGGCGAATGCCTTCCTGAAGTTCTCCCGCTTGCGCAAGATGGTCAGCCAGGACAGGCCCGACTGGAACGCCTCGAGGCAGAGCCGCTCGAAGATCGCCTGGTCGCCGCGGACCGGGCGGCCCCACTCCGCGTCATGGTAGGCAACGTAGTCGGGCGCGCTCAGCCCCCACGGGCAGCGCAGCCGCCCGTCCGGCCCCGCCACCGGCCCTTGCGGCCGGGCAGTCCTCGCCGGGGGCTCTGGTCCGCCCAGGACGGGCCTGATACGGTCGCGGGTTTTGCGATCAGGCCCGTCGTGGGCGGACATCGGGGGGTACGGGGGGTCGTCCCCCCGGGAGACTTCAGTCATGCGACTGCTCGGGCGGCGGGCTTGAGCTGTCGGCTGGCCTCGGGAGGTCGAAGGGCAGCCGGACCGACTCGGTCGTCACGTTGTCGAAGGTCGCTTGATGCGGGTCCGGGTCCGGCCACGGGTCCTGCCGCGGCTGGTACTGCGGGTCATACAGCGGCGCCGGCCCGGCGTCCGGCAAGGTGTCCGCCACCGTCCGCCGGTGCCGCGCGCCGCTGTAGGGGCTGGCGTACGGGCTGGCGAGCGGCGCAAGCGAGGGGGCGTGCTCCTGTTCCCTGCTCAGGTCGGTCACGAGCTGCTCGAGCGCGACGATCCGCACGTCCCGCTCCCTGATCGCCTCGGCGATCTGCTCAAGCGCCTCGTCTGTCGCCTGCATGCTGTACCCCCATACCCCGGTGGGCGGGCGCAGCAGGGCTACATCCGTGGCGGATACCGGGCCGACGTCCAGCGGCGAGTAGTCGCTGCGCTCGGCGGACAGCTCGCCGCCGCGCCCCGTGGCCACGACGACCACGACGGCGAGGACGGCGATGCAGGCGATCACCATGACAACGGACACGATGAAATCGTGCCACGAATCGCCGGCCAAATGGTACGGGGGTGCGGAGTACGAGGCGCCGCGAACTCGCTGACGTCGCTGCCTCCCGCGCGAGAGCGGGATTGAGGACGCCCTTGGAGGTGACTGGCCTGCCCGGAGCGCCCCATTCGGCGAGGAGAAGGGCGTCGGCGACGAGCGGCGCCCGGCGCACCTGTGACGCGGCGCTACCGGAACGACAGGCCCTTGTGCGCGTCGGTGATGATCTTCACGACCTCGGCCGGGGTGTCCGCGACGTGCAGCAGGTCCAGTTCCTCCGCCCCGATCTTCCCCTCGGCGAGCATGGTGGCCTTGAGCCAGTCGAGCATGCCCGCCCAGTACTCGGTGCCGACGAGGACGATCGGGAACTTCGTGATCTTCCCGGTCGCGACCAGGGTCAGTGCCTCGAAGAGCTCGTCCATCGTGCCGAAGCCGCCCGGCAGGACCACGAAGGCCTGCGAGTACTTGATGAAGACCGTCTTCCTGACGAAGAAGTAGCGGAACTCGACGCCCACGTTCACGTAGCCGTTGAGCCCCGACTCGAGCGGCAGCTCGATGCCGAGGCCGACCGAGACGCCGCCCGCCTCGGCGGCGCCCTTGTTGGCGGCCTCCATGATGCCGGGGCCGCCGCCGGTGATGACCGCGTAGCCGGCCCGGACGAGGCCGGCGGCGATGTTGTCGGCCAGCTCGTACTCGGCCGTGTCCGGCTTGGTCCTGGCCGACCCGAAGACCGACACCGCGATACCGAGCTCGGCGAGCAGGCCGAACCCCTCCACGAACTCCGCCTGGATGCGCATCACCCGCCACGGGTCGGTGTGCACCCAGTCGGACGGGCCGCGGCGGTCTAGCAGCCGCTGGTCGGTCGTGGTCGCCGGAATCTGCTGACCGCGCAGTGTGACGGGTCCCTGGCGACGGACCCGGCGCGAGTTACTTCCACCCATAGTCCTATCCAAGGTAGCTATGGGTGACGAGTGCTCCGGCGAGAACACCCGGCCGCCAAGCGAACACGGAGCGAACTAACGACGAACCCTCAGCCGTCCAGGCCGTGGTCACGGAGGATCGCGTTCAGCTCGGCCTTGCCGTGACGCTCCCCCTCGGGAAGCCGCTTCAGGACGAGGACGCAGGGCATCCCGTACTCCCCGCCGGGGAACTTCCGCGAGCGGGTGCCGTTCACGCAGACCGACCACGCCGGCGCCTCGCCGCGGGGCAGTTCCTCGCCCGACTCCACGTCGATGACGTGCATCGAGCCGCTGAGGTTGGTGCCTGAGCCGAGAACCGCGCCGGTCCGCACCCGCGCGCCCTCAGTCACCATCGAGCGGGACCCGATCATGCACTCGTCCTCGACGACGACGGGGACCGCGTTCGGCGGCTCGAGCACGCCGCCGATGCCGACGCCGCCGGACAGGTGCACGTTCTTGCCGATCTGGGCACAGGAGCCGACCGTGGCCCAGGTGTCCACCATCGTCCCCGCGTCCACGTACGCGCCGACGTTGGTGAACGAGGGCATCAGCACGGTGCCCGGCGCGATGTACGCGCCCCAGCGGGCGATCGCGCCCGGCACCACCCGCACCCCGTCGAGCCGGGTCTTCAGCGGCACGCGGTCGTGATAGCGGAAGTCACCGACCTGCGACTGCGCCATCGGGAGGACCTTGAAGGCGAGCAGGATCGCGCGCTTGGCCCGCTCGTCCACCACGACCTCGTCGGTCTCGGCGTCCACGAAGGCGACCCGGGCGGCGCCGGCGTCGATCTGGTCCACGGCCGCCACGATCTCGGCGCGGGCGGCGGTGTCTTCCGGGCTCAGCTCGGCGCGCCGTGCCCACAACTCATCGATGACGGCGGGCAGCGGCGACTTCAGCTCACTCATGGCCAGCGAGCTTACTAGCCCGGCCCATCCGCCCTCCGGACGCCCGGAGGAGAGATGAGCTGTTACTGGAGTTCCGCTTGGGAACATGATGGCCCTTTCAGGCAGTCATTACGGCAGTCTTCGCACTCCAGGGCATGATCATGAAGACTTTTTCGGGTTATCACGCCTAAAAGGCTTCACAACACTAAAACTCTTCCGGATCATGGGGCTGGCCGTGGTGACTGCGTTCTGACAAACGGCTCCCGCGCACCGTCGGTCCCAGCAGCCTCTTGAGCGGAGGTCGGGGCGGGGCCGGAGCGGAGGGCGGGGCCGGAGCGGCGGGCGGGGCCGGAGGGCAGGGCCGGAGGGCAGGGCCGGAGGGCAGGGCCGGAGCGGCGGGCGGGGCAGGCGGGCGGGGCCGGAGGGCGGGGCCGGAGCGGAGGGCGGGGACGGCGGGCGGAACGCGGCGCGCAACCCCACCAGCCGGGGAAACACGGTACCTTCGACGGTGTGCGGACGGTCCCCCTGGAGCCGGGTGCGGGTTACCGGTATAGGCGCCCCACCTGGCGGCGTCCGCTGATCGTGCTCACCGTGATCGCGGTGTTGCTCGGCGCCGGCGCGTACTTCGCCTACAACCTCTACCAGCGCTTCGTGGTCCAGGTGCTGACCGTGCCCGGCTGTCAGGCGGGCACCGGCACGAGCGCCATACCGCTCGACTTCGGCCAGGCCGCGGACGCGGCCACGGTGGCGGCCGTCGCCGTCCGCGAGCACCTGCCGGCCCGGGCGCTGACCATCGCCTACGCGACCGCGTTCCAGGAGTCCAAGCTGGAGAACCTGAGCTACGGCGACCGGGACTCGGTGGGCATCTTCCAGCAGCGGCCCTCCCAGGGCTGGGGCACCGCCGCCCAGCTGCAGGACCCGGCCTACGCGGCGCGGGTGTTCTTCGGCGCGCTTGTCAAGGTGCCGAACTACACCACGATCCCCGTCTCCGCGGCCGCCCAGGCCGTACAGCACAGCGCCGACGGCTCCGCCTACGAGCAGTACGCGGAAACCGGCGCACAGCTCACGGCCGACTTCACCACCAGGCCGCACGCGGTCACCTGCTGGTACAGCCCAGCCGCGCAGGCGGCGGACCAGAACGTCTCCCCCAAGCTCGACCTGCACGCGGCGGCGGTGGAACTGGACGCTGTGTTCGGCACCCCGGGGCAAGGCGGGGTGCTGAAGGGAGTAACCCGCGTCCGTTCGGGATCAGCTGATGTGATCACCACCACGGCCGGCGCCGGCTGGACGGTGGCGAACTGGCTGGTCACCCACGCGAGCTTCTACGGGATCACCAAGGTCAGCTACGCGGGGTACCAGTGGAAGGCCCAGCTGAGCGAGACCAGCTGGCAGGCCGACCCCAGCGCGGCCACGGGGGGTATTGTCGCCAGCTAGCAGGGCGACCCACCATACTGTGTGGTACCTGAAGTGGGTTAAGACGTTAAAGAGGAGCTCACGTGACCTACACGATCGCGCAGTCGTGTGTCGATGTACTCGACAAGGCATGCATCGAAGAGTGCCCGGTGGACTGCATCTACGAGGGCGAGCGCATGCTCTACATCCACCCGGACGAGTGCGTGGACTGCGGCGCGTGCGAGCCCGTCTGCCCGGTTGAGGCGATCTACTACGAGGACGACGTCCCCGAGCAGTGGAAGGACTACACGAAGATCAACGCCGAGTTCTTCGATGACCTTGGCTCCCCTGGCGGCGCCTCCAAGGTCGGCAAGGTCGGCAAGGACCACCCGGTCGTGGCGGCGCTGCCGCCGCAGGCCGAGCACGAGTGACGCTCGCCACACGGCTGCCTGAATACCCCTGGGACGAGCTGGCGCCCATCGCGGAGAAGGCGCGCGCGTTCCCCGGGGGCGCGGTTGACCTGTCCGTGGGCACCCCGGTCGACCCGGTGCCCGCGGTCATCAGGGAAGCACTAGCCGCGGCCGCCAACGCGCCCGGTTACCCGCTGACGGCGGGCACGCCGGAGCTGCGCGCGGCGGCCGCGGGATGGCTCGCGCGGTCACTCGACGTGCACGTCGAGCCGGTGACCGTGCTGCCGGTGATCGGCACCAAGGAGTTCATCGCCTGGCTGCCGACCATGCTCGGGCTCGGCGCCGCCGACGCGGTGCTCTACCCGTCGCTCGCCTACCCGACCTACGACATCGGCGCCCGGCTGTGCGGCGCCACCTCGGTCCCGGTCGACGACTTGCCAGTTGACGATTCGGCGGGCGACGCGCTGGCCGCGGCGCCATCGTCGGCGCGGCTGCGCTGGGTGAACTCGCCGTCCAACCCGACCGGGCGGGTGCTTTCCGCTGACACGCTGCGGTCCGCGGTCGGCTGGGCCCGGTCGCGGGGCTGCGTGCTCGCCTCCGACGAGTGCTACATCGAGCTCGGCTGGGACGTGACCCCGGTATCGGCGCTGCACGAGTCGGTGCGCGGCGACTCGCTCAACGGCGTGCTGGCGGTGTTCTCGCTGTCCAAGCGGTCCAACCTGGCCGGCTACCGGGCCGGGTTCGTGACGGGCGACCCGCGCCTGATGAAGGAGCTGCTGCTCGTCGGGCGGCAGTCAGGAATGATCGTGCCCGCCCCGGTCCAGGCGGCGATGACCGTGGCGCTGTCCGACGACGCGCACGCCGTCGAGCAGAAGGCCAGGTACGCGGCCCGCCGGGCCATCCTCGCGGCCGGCCTCACCGCGGCCGGGTTCACCATTGAGCACTCCGAGGCGGGACTCTACCTATGGGCCACCCGCCCCGGCCTTGACTGCTGGGCCGCCTGCGAGCTGCTCGCCAGCGAGTGCGGCATCCTGGCCGGCCCGGGGTCCATGTACGGCCCGGGGGGCAGCGCCTACATCCGGGTCGCGCTCACCGCCACCGACGAGCGCGTCGCCGTGGCCGGCGAGCGGCTGCGCGCCCTCGCCGCCCGCTAACCCGGGTCGCGCCGCGACGGGCGGCGTCCCTAGCAGGGATCCGGTGGGGATAGAGAGGCCACTGGGGCATGTGAGTTGCCCGGTATTCGCCTCATCTCCTCAGCCGGACGTTTTTCATGAAGGGTTGTGGTGTCATGAAGAGTTTTTAGTACTGGAGTACTAAAAACCCTTCATGATCATGGGCGGGGTTCGCGGCGGCGGTGCCAGCGGGACTGGTGGTGTTAAAGGTGCCACGGACTCCGGGCCGTGGGTCGCGGCCAGCGCTGGCGGGCGCTTTCCCGCCGGCCGGGGCGGCGACAAGGGCGCTGGCGGGGCGGGGGCGGGGCGTCATCACCAGTTCCGCGGCTTGCCTGACGCGACTCGGTCCTGTCGAAACAGTCCCGCGCGCTCGAAGACGCCGGGTACGTGGAAGTCCGCAAGGGCGCGGTCGGCCGGCGGCCGCGGACGTGGTTCCGGCTCACCCCGGAAGGCCGCGAAGCGGTGCAGGGTCATCTGGCCTGGCTGGCCCAGCTGCAGGAGGCGGTCTCCGCCCGGGCCCGGGATCCGCAGCAGGCGGCGTCCCTGCCTGGATGATCGCGACCGGCCACGCCGCGCACGGCCCCTGCCCGGCGGTACCCGCCAGCCGCCTCTGCGGTGCGCGGGGCGGCGGCGGGGCGGCGGGACGGTGGCGGGCGGTGGCGGCGCAATGAATCGATTGTTTTCCTGGCGAAGACGCAACGGATCGCCGGATAGAAGCATGATTACGCTCTGTTAGATCGACGAGTGCCGTACGTACGCTCGCAGTATGGTCAACGATGTGCCCCGCCGGCCCAGAACGCCCCGGTCATACCTGATGTGCCCGCCCGAGTACTTCGAGGTCAGCTACGCGATTAACCCGTGGATGCGGCCCGGTGCGCCGGTCGACCCCGGCCTCGCGATGCGGCAGTGGTCCGAGCTGCGGGCCACCTACGAGTCGCTCGGGCATTCCGTTTCCGTGATCGAGCCGGCGGCCGGGCTGCCGGACATGGTGTTCGCCGCCAACGGCGCGACGGTGATCGACGGGATCGCGCTCGGCGTGCGGTTCAAGCACCAGGAGCGGGCCGCCGAGGCCGGCGCTTACCTGTCCTGGCTGCGGTCGCGCGGGTACACGGTGCACGAGGCGCTGCGGGTGAACGAGGGCGAGGGCGACATCCTGGTCGCCGGGGACACCGTGCTCGCCGGGTACGGCTTCCGCTCGGACATGGGCGTGGCCTGGGAGCTGTCGTCGGTGTTCAAGCGGCGGGTCATGTCGCTGCGGCTGGTCGACCCGCGCTACTACCACCTGGACACCGCGCTGTGCGTGCTGGACAACTCGACGGCGATGTACTACCCGCCGGCGTTCGACGACGCGGGCCGGCTGTTCCTGGCCGAGGTGTTCGAGGAGCTCATCGAGGCCAAGGACGAGGACGCGGAGGTGCTCGGGCTGAACGCGGTGTCCGACGGGCACCACGTGGTGCTGGCCGCGCAGGCCACCGCCCTGGCCAGGTCGCTGACCGCGCGGGGCTTCACCCCGGTGCCCGTCGACATGTCGGAACTGCTGAAGGCCGGCGGCGGCGCCAAGTGCTGCACGCTGGAACTGCGGCACTGAACGGGAGGGGCTCACCATGACAACCACGATTGAAGAGACGGACCTGTCCGCGCTCACCGCGCAGTACAGCGCGCACAACTACCACCCGCTGCCCGTGGTCGTGTCGTCCGCCGAGGGCTGCTGGGTGACCGGCGTGGACGGGCGGCGCTACCTGGACCTGCTGGCCGGGTACTCGGCGCTGAACTTCGGGCACCGGCACCCGCGGCTGGTCGCCGCGGCGATACGGCAGCTCGGCCGGGCGACGCTCGTCTCCCGGGCGTTCGACCACGACCAGTTCGGGCCGTTCTGCGCCGAGCTCGCCGAGCTGTGCGGCATGGAGATGGTGCTGCCCATGAACACCGGGGCGGAGGCGGTCGAGACGGGGATCAAGGTCGCGCGGAAGTGGGCGTACGAGACGCGCGGCGTCCCGGCGAACGAGGCGGTCATCATCGTGTTCGACGGGAACTTCCACGGGCGGACCACCACGATCGTGTCGTTCTCCTCCGATCCCGACGCGCGCGACGGCTTCGGGCCCTACACCCCGGGCTTCGTGTCGGTGCCGTACGGCGACCTGCCCGCGCTGGAAGAGGCCTTCAAGGCGCATGGCGGCCGCGTCGCGGCAGTGCTGATCGAGCCGGTCCAGGGCGAGGCCGGCGTGATCGTGCCGCCGCCCGGCTTCCTCGCCGGCGTGCGGGCGCTGTGCACCTCCGCCGGGGCGCTGATGATCGCCGACGAGATCCAGTCCGGGCTCGGCCGGGTCGGGACCACGTTCGCCTGCGCGGCCGAGGGCGTGGTGCCCGACGCGTACCTGCTCGGCAAGGCGCTCGGCGGCGGGATCGTGCCGGTCTCCGCGATGGTGTCCGCCCGCTCCGTGCTCGGCGTGCTCAAGCCGGGGCAGCACGGGTCCACCTTCGGCGGTAACCCGCTCGCGTGCGCGGTGGCCCGCGAGGTCATCGCGATGCTGCGGACCGGGGAGTACCAGGCGCGCTCGGCCGAGCTCGGCGCCGTGCTGCACAAGACGCTCGGCGCGCTGCCGCCGTCGGCCGTGTCGTCGGTGCGCGGGCGCGGGCTGTGGGCGGGGGTGACGTTCGCCTCGCTGGACGGGCGGGCCGTGTGCGAGCGGCTCGCCGGGCTCGGCGTGCTCGCCAAGGAAACCCACGGCTCGACCATCAGGCTCGCTCCCCCGCTGGTCATCACGGAGGACGAGCTGTCCTGGGGGCTTGCGCGCTTCAGCGAGGCGGTGCTGAGCGCCTGACCCGGAGGAAGAACGCGGTCACGGTGCCGGCGGCGCACCCGAGCGCGCCGCCGTACAGGTACCACTCGCCGGCCGCGGTGCCGGTGATGATCACGCTGCCGTTCGGCCGGGGGCTCGCGAGCAGGAATGAGACGGCGATCCAGCCGATGGCGGGCAGCAGCGCCGCGGCGAACGTGCCGACCCCCAGGCCGCAGCCGGCGCACGTGACGAAGATGAGCACCGCGAACAGGATCGCGATCAGCGGCTGCGGCGGGCGGCTGTACTGGAAGCAGCCGATGAGGCCCTGCAACGCGCCGAGCAAGAGCAGCATCGGGTAGCCCAGAGCCAGGATCGCCCGCTGTCCGCTACCCGGCGCCGAGCCTTGCGATGTCCCCATGATGGGCAGGTTACCGACTTCAGCGGGCGAACAGGTCACGCGCGTAGCGGTCCCGCGCCTCCCCCGGGCCCGCGAGCCTGGTGTAGTACTCGGTGCCGAGGATCCGCTGGCCGATCTCGTTGGACAGCGCGAAGTAATCGCCGTCCACGGTGACCTGGGTCTCGTGGGCGCGCATCGCCTCCCGCTTGGCGCCGAGGTACGCGGCGGCGTCGATCTCCGTCGTGACCGCGTCGTCGGGGACGCTCGCGGACAGGTCGGCGGCGCGGATGAACCAGGAGTCGGCCGGGAGCTCGACGGCGCGCTCGAGCACGGAGCGGGGCATCACGGTCGCGTACAGCGCGGCGGCCGAGCCGGCCAGCTCGCGCGCCCGCACGGTCACGCGGTGCGCCTGGATGTGGTCGGGATGCCCGTAGAACCCGTCAGCGCCGTAGGTCACGATCGCGCCGGGCTCGACCTCGCCGATGACCTTGGCCAGGTCGGCCGCCGCCTCGTCCACGTTCGCCTGCCAGAAGCAGCGCGGGTCGTCGTTGTCCGGCAGGCCCATCATCCCCGAGTCGCGGTACTTGCTCATCCCGCCGAGGAACCGGTGGTCGGTCACGCCGAGCGCCGCGCAGGCGCGGTCAAGCTCGGTGACGCGGTGCTGGCCGAGCTCATCGGGGAGCAGGTGGCGCAGGTCGGGCGGGATGATCTCGCCCATCTCGCCGAGCGTGCAGGTCACCAGCGTGACGCGCGCGCCCTCGGCCGCGTACCTGGCCATGGTGGCGCCGGTGAAGATCGACTCGTCGTCCGGGTGCGCGTGCACCAGCAGCAGGCTGCGTTCCACACGGCAAGGGTACTGAAGGCCGGGTCGTCCCCCCGGGCGGTAGGGTCGGTGGAATGACGGAGAGCTTTCCCAGGCAGCAGGCGCGGACGCGCCGGTTCACGCTCGGGGTGCCCCGGGCATTCAAGGTGTCGCCCGACGGGCAGCGGGTCGTGTTCCTGCGGTCGATGACGGGCAGCGACCCGGTCACCTGCCTGTGGGAACTCAACCTCGTCAGCGGCGGGGAGCGGCTGGTCGCTGACCCGCGGACGCTCGGCGCTGACGACGAGAACCTGCCGCAGGAAGAGCGCGCCCGCCGTGAGCGGGTCAGGGAGACCGCCGCCGGGATCGTCGCCTTCTCCACCGACCGCGACGTGACGATCGCCGTCTTCGCGCTATCCGGCCAGGTCTTCACCGTTCCGCTCGGCGTCCCCGCCCCGGCGGCGCGGCTCGTCGCCACCAAGACGCCCGCGCTCGACCCCCAGGTCCACCCGCTGGGCCGGCTGGTCGCGTACGTGCACGAGGGCGCGCTGCGCGTGGCGAACCTCGAGACTGGCGAGGACCACCTGGTCGCGCAGGAGGACGGCGTCACGTTCGGCCTGGCGGAGTTCGTCGCCGCCGAGGAGATGGGCCGCACCCGGGGCTACTGGTGGCCACCGGCCCGCAGCGGCCTGCTCATCGCGCGGGTCGACGAGTCGCCCGTGCAGCGCTGGCACATCGCCGACCCCGCCAACCCGGGCCGGAAGCCCGCCGAGGTCGCGTATCCCGCCGCGGGGACGCCGAACGCCGACGTCTCGCTGGTCCTCGCCACCCGCACCGGGCCGGACCCGGTCGAGCTCACCCCGGTCCCCTGGGACCGGGCCCGCTTCCCCTACCTGGTCACCGCCGCCTGGGGCAAGGACCTGCTGATCGTGGTGCAGTCACGGGACCAGAAGACGATGCGGCTGTTCGACGGGCTGACCGGGGAGACGCTCCGCCAGGACAGCGACCCGCGGTGGACCGACATCATCGGCGGCGTGCCCGCGCAGCTCGACGACGGCAGCGTCGTGTGGACCGAGATCAGCGAGGACACCAGGCGGCTCGTCGTCGCGCAGCCGGGCGAGCTGGCCGGCGCGGTCCCCGTCACCCCGCCCGGGCTCCAGGTCAGGCAGGTCCTCGGCACCGACGGCAACGACGTGCTGTTCCAGGCATCGACCGAACCCACCGAGGCGGGCGTGTGGCGGTACGGGCCTGACGGCCTGCGCGAGGTCGCCACCGGGCCCGGCGTGCACACCGCGACCGCGGGCGGCGGGACGACCGTGCTGTCCAGCCGGACCATGGGCAGCGCCAGGCTGGAGGTGTCGGTCCGGGCGGGCGGCGATGCGGTCGCGACGATCGCCTCGCTCGCCGAGGAGCCCAACCTGCCGGCGCCGGCCCCGCACTTCCTCGACGCCGGCCCGGACCGGGTGCGCACCGCCATCCTGTTCCCATCCTGGCATGAGCGTGGTAAACCCCTGCCGGTGCTGATGGACCCGTACGGCGGCCCCGCCGCGCAGCGGGTGCTCAAGACGGCGAGCATCTTCCACGCCTCGCAGTGGTTCGCCGAGCACGGGTTCGCGGTGATCGTGGCGGACGGCCGGGGAACCCCGGGCCGCAGCCCGTCGTGGGACCGGACGATCGCCGGCGACTTCGCCACGGCGGCGCTCGCGGACCAGGTGACCGCGCTGGAGGCGGCGGCGGAGCGGTTCGCCGACCTGGACACCAGCCGGGTCGCCATGCGCGGCTGGTCGCACGGCGGGTACATGTCGGCGCTCGCGGTGCTGCGCCGCCCCGACGTGTTCCACGCCGGGATCGCCGGCGCCCCGGTCACCGACTGGCGGCTGTACGACACCCACTACACCGAGCGCTACCTGGGCGACCCGGCGGCCAGCCCCGCCGCCTACGCGGTGAGCTCCGTCATCGACGACCCGGAACGAGCGGTGCGGACTCAGGTCCGCCCGCTGCTGATCATCCACGGGCTGGCGGATGACAACGTGTTCGTGGCGCACTCGCTGCGGCTGTCGTCGGCGCTGCTCGCGGCCGGATACCCGCACCAGGTGCTGCCGCTGTCCGGCATCACGCACATGACGTCCCAGGAGACCGTCGCCGAGAACATGCTGCTGCTGCAGGTCGCGTTCCTCAAGGAGGCGCTCGGCATGGCGGCCGCGCAGGGGTAGCCGCGCCGGGGCCGAGGGCAACGCGGAGTACGGAACGGAGGCGTGGCGGCCCCGGCAGCGCGGCGGGAAACGGGACGCGGGGTGGCGAAGCATGCCACCGTTCTGTATCACTGGTGTGAGCCTGCTCACCTCGGCGGGCTAGCAGCAGGTGGAAACGCGGAGTGTATCCAGGCTCACATGCTGGAATGGCACCCTGATGCGGCATCCTGAGACTAACTGGAATAAGTTCGTGGGCATCGCATGCGCGCCGCGCCCCCCTGCCCGCTTAAGGGCCGCCTGGCCGCGCGCCGCGGTCACGATCACGCACAAGCCACAGCGAGGACGCTGGATGACACAACTTTCAGACGCGCCGGCCAGAACGCGGGCGCAGATCAAGGAGCGGACGCTCCGCACCGACCCCTGGTGGAACCGCGGGCGCGTGGTCGCGACCCTGCTGACCATCTGGGTGCTTTACGCGACCGTCCGCGTGTTCACCGGGCACTGGTACTTCGTGCCCCAGTACCACTACCTGACGCCGTTCTACTCGCCGTGCGTGAGCGGCGAGTGCACGCCAGATGCTGCCGCCGTCGGCCGGTGGATCCCCGCGATCCCGCCGGTCATCCCGTACGCGTTCGTGTCGCTGCCGTTCGTCCTCGGCTTCCGGCTGTCCTGCTACTACTACCGCGGCGCCTACTACCGCGCGTTCTGGCGGTCGCCCGCCGCGTGCGCGGTGCGCGAGCCGCACGCCTCGTACTCCGGCGAGACCCGGGTGCCGCTGATCGTGCAGAACCTGCACCGCTACTTCTTCTACGCGGCGTTCGTGATCGCGGCCATCCTCACCTGGGACGTGGCGCAGGCGTTCCGCGGTCCTGACGGCAACTTCGGCATCGGGCTCGGCTCGATCATCATGCTCATCAACGTGGTGGCGGTGTGGGGGTACTCGTTCTCCTGCCACTCCTGCAGGCACATCACCGGCGGGCGGCTCAAGCACTTCTCCAAGCACCCGGTCAGGTACTGGATCTGGACGCAGATCTCGAAGATGAACAAGCACCACATGGCCTACGCGTGGATCTCGCTGGCCACGCTGATGCTCACCGACCTGTACATCATGCTGGTCGCGAGCGGCGCCTTCAGCGACCCGCGTCTCTTCAACTAGGCCATCCGGAACGGGCGAATTAGCTATGGCTACCACAGACACCGATATCGAGCGTTTCACCTACGACGTCGTAGTGATCGGCGCCGGCGGCTCCGGGCTGCGGGCGGCGATCGAGGCGCGGTCGCGGGGCCTCAAGACGGCGATCATCTCCAAGTCGCTGTTCGGCAAGGCGCACACGGTCATGGCCGAGGGCGGTGCGGCCGCGGCCATGGGGAACGTGAACCCGAACGACAACTGGCAGGTCCACTTCCGCGACACCATGCGCGGCGGGAAGTTCCTGAACAACCCGCGGATGGCGGAACTGCACGCCCAGGAGGCCCCGGACCGGGTCTGGGAGCTCGAGGCGTGGGGCGCGCTGTTCGACCGGACGCCAGAGGGCAAGATCTCCCAGCGCAACTTCGGCGGGCACGAGTACCCGCGGCTCGCCCACGTCGGCGACCGGACCGGCCTGGAGATGATCCGCACGCTGCAGCAGCGGGTCGTGGCGCTGCAGCAGGCGGACTCCTACGAGTTCGGCGACCCGGAGGCGCGGATCAGGGTGTTCGCCGAGACGACGATCACGCGGCTGGTGAAGGACTCGTCCGGGCGGATCGCGGGCGCTTTCGGCTACATCCGCGACACGGGCAAGTTCGTCCTGTTCGAGGCGCCGGCCGTGATCCTGGCCACCGGCGGCATCGGGCGGACGTTCAAGATCACCTCCAACTCCTGGGAGTACAGCGGCGACGGGCACGCGCTCGCCCTGCTGGCGGGCGCGAAGCTGATGAACATGGAGTTCGTCCAGTTCCACCCGACCGGGATGGTCTGGCCGCTGTCCGTCGCCGGCCTGCTGGTTACCGAGTCGGTGCGCGGCGACGGCGGGGTGCTGCGGAACACCGAGGGAAAGCGGTTCATGTTCAACTACGTGCCCGACGTGTTCCGCGCCCAGTACGCGGAGACCGAAGAAGAGGCCGACCGCTGGTACACCGACCCGGACCATAACCGGCGTCCCCCGGAGCTGCTCCCCCGCGATGAGGTCGCGCGGTCGATCAACTCCGAGATCAAGGCCGGGCGCGGCACCGAGCACGGCGGCGTGTTCCTCGACGTCGCCTCCCGGCTGCCCGCCGACGTGATCTTGAAGAAGCTGCCGTCCATGCACCACCAGTTCCTCGAGCTGGCTGGCGTCGATATCACCAAGGAGCCGATGGAGATCGGCCCGACCTGCCACTACGTGATGGGCGGGGTCGAGGTGGACCCGGACACGGCCGCGGCCTCGGTGCCCGGCCTGTTCGCGGCCGGCGAGGTGTCCGGCGGCATGCACGGCTCCAACCGGCTCGGCGGCAACTCGCTGTCCGACCTGCTGGTGTTCGGCAAGCGGGCCGGCGACGGCGCGGCGGACTACCTGGAGTCGCTCGGCTCCTCGAAGCCGGCGGTGTCTTCGGCTGATCTTGAGGCCGCCGTGGCGGAGGCGCTCGCGCCGTTCGAGCGGACCGAGGGCGAGAACCCGTACACGGTGCACCACGAACTGCAGCAGACGATGCAGGAACTGGTCGGCCTTATCCGGCGCGAGTCCGAGGTCAAGGACGCGCTCGCCGCCCTGGAGAAGTTCAGGGAGCGGGCGCAGACCGTCGCCGTTCCCGGCGAGCGGGCCTACAACCCGGGCTGGCACTACGCGCAGGACCTTCGCAACATGCTGCTCGTCGCCGAGTGCGTGGCCATGGCCGCCCTCGAGCGCGAGGAGTCGCGCGGCGGGCACACCCGCGAGGACTACCCGGTGATGTCGCCGGAGTGGCGCAAGGTCAACCTGATCCTGTCGCTGAACGGCGACAAGATCGAGATGGTGCACCAGCCCATCCCGGCGATGCGCCAGGACCTGCTCGACCTGTTCGACATCTCCGAGCTCAAGAAGTACATGACCAAGGAAGAACTGGCCGGGCACCGTGAGGCGGCGGCGCTGGAGGAGGGGCACTGATGGGGTACCTGGCTAAGCTCCGGGTCTGGCGCGGCGACGCGGGCTCCGGCTCGCTGCAGGACTACAAGGTCGAGGTCAACGAGGGCGAGGTCGTCCTCGACGTGCTGCACCGGCTGCAGGCCACGCAGGCGTCCGACCTGGCCATCCGGTGGAACTGCAAGGCCGGCAAGTGCGGCTCGTGCTCCATGGAGATCAACGGCATGCCGCGGCTCGGCTGCATGACCAGGATGTCGACCTTCGCCGAGGACGAGACGCTGACGGTCACCCCGATACGGACCTTCCCGGTCATCAGGGACCTGGTCACCGACGTGTCGTTCAACTACGCCAAGGCGCGGGAGATCCCCTCGTTCACGCCGGACCCCTCCATCAAGCCGGGCGAGTTCCGGATGCAGCAGGAGGACGTGAACCGGTCGCAGGAGTTCCGCAAGTGCATTGAGTGCTACCTGTGCCAGAACGTCTGCCACGTGATCCGCGACCATGAGGAGAACAAGGAGGCCTTCGCCGGCCCCCGCTTCCTGATGCGGATCGCGGAGCTCGAGATGCACCCGGCCGACGAGGCCGACCGGCGCGACATCGCGCAGGACGACTTCGGCCTCGGCTACTGCAACATCACCAAGTGCTGCACCGACGTCTGCCCCGAGCACATCAAGATCACCGACAACGCGCTCATCCCGATGAAGGAGCGCGTCGCCGGGCGGAAGTACGACCCGCTGGTCTGGCTCGGCTCGAAGATCTCCCGGCGGCCTGGCGCCAAAGGGACGCCGGCGGTGCCGGGCAAGCGTTAGGCGGACGTTGCCGGCGTTGGCGCGTTGCGGGCGCGCCGGCGTTGGCGCGTTGCGGGGCGCCCCTTGACCTTCCTGGTCAGGGGCGCCTTCGCGCGAGGTGCTCGAGGTGCTCGAGGTGCTTAAGGTGCGCGAGGTGCGCACGATGCCTGACCACCGGGGCGGGCCGCCGGGCGAGCGCGCACGCCCTGGACACCCGCCGGGCCGGCGGGCGCAGCGCGGGCAGGTCGCCGGTCGGCTCGTAGTAGTCCAGGTCGGCCGTCGGCGCCCGCCCGGTACGGGTCGGTCTCCAGGTCGATGACGAGCGGCAGCTGAGCGGGCCCGCGCAGGCTGCCCGTCACGCGGACGGCGAAGCGCGCGGTCGGCGCACCGCCCGCCTGCCGGGATTGGCGAACACGTACGGCAGCACCGCCAGCCTGCCGCGGCGGCCGCCCGCACGTCGGACCGGTAGACCTAACTTTGAGTGCCGATGTCGCATCTAGCATGGTAGGAACGAGTGCATGCCGATCCTCCCGAAGGACCGCGACCCCCGGCTGATCACCATCCGTCGCGGGGGGACCCTAACCGACGAGCACCACCGGCTGCTGGCTGGCTGGGCCCTCGCGTGCGCCGAGCACGTGCTGCCATTGTTCGAGGATCACCAGCCCGGTGACAGCCGGCCCCGCGACGCCATCGACGCCGGCCGGGCCTGGATCCGCGGCGAGATGCGCATGATGGACGCGCGCCAGGTGGCGTTCCAGGCGAATGCGGCGGCCCGCGGCTTGCCAGATCCGGCGAAGTTCGCCGCTCTTTCCGCGGGCCAGGCGGCCGCGGTGCCGCACGTCGCCGCCCACGACCTGGGCGCCGCGGCGTACGCCATCAGGGCGGCCGGCGCGTCCGTACCGCCCGGCGAAGCGGGCATCGCCCGGGCCAGGGAGCGGGAGTGGCAGCGGGCGCAGTTGCCCGCCGCCGTCCGTGACCTCGTGCTCGAGGACCAGCAAAACCGCAGCGCCATCTGCTGGCACGCCTTCGACGACTGACCTTCGACCGGCCTGACCGTTGACTTGAGGGGGCGCTGGGACTGGCGAGAACTGCGAGCTGGTTGGAGAACGCCACCTAGTGCCTGGCAGCGCCATGCTCATGAATGCTTTTTTGGTTGTGAAGGGTTGTTAGCGTGATAGCCAGAAAAACCCTTCATGATCATGCTCTGGCCAGAGCTTATTGCGCCATGCCGACTTCTCCCCTATCACTGTCGACCGTCCTGCTAGGTTGGGCCCGATCCGCTCACAGGAGTAAGGGACAAGGCATGTTCGGGCACGACTGGCAGCCTGCCGCGGGAACGGTTGTCGACATCCGGGTCAAGCATCCCAGCTCAGAAACAGACAGCCGGAGCTGGCTGGTCGAGGTCCGCTGCGGTGACGCGGAGCCGTTCCGGGTCGAGCTGGGCTATCCCGGCTTCCACGAGGACTTCAAGGGCCCGGGCCGTGGCGAGACCGTCCGGGTGAAGGCCGACCTCAAGCGCAAGGAGGCCAAGTGGGACCTGTCCGATCCCGCATTGAGCTGGAAGGCCGATCGCGACCGGCACGCAGCGGAGTTCAAGGCCGAGAAGGAACGTCCGCTCTTAGTCCGCACGGCATGGTGAGCAGGTGACGGGCGGCAGCTCGCAGCGGGACCGGGTTATCGCGGCGTGCGGCGCCAAGCCGGGATCGGCGGAGGACTACCCGTTCGGTGACGAGGTGGCGGTGTTCAAGGTCGCCGGCCGGATGTTTGCGCTGGTCCCGCTCGGCCAGCCGCCCGGCAGCGTCAGCCTCAAGTGCGACCCGCACCTGGCGGCCGGCCTGCGCGCCCGCTATGCCGCCGTCACGCCGGGGTACCACCTGAACAAGCGGCACTGGAATACCGTGACGCTGGACGGCTCGCTGCCGGACGAGGAGCTCCTTGAGCTGATCGACCACTCCTACGAGCTGGTGGTGGCCCGCCTGACCAGGGCTGAGCGGGAAAGGCTGGCCACCTGACCGGCGGTTACCTTTGCTTGCCGTCGCGGAACAGGGCAAGGGCCCTGTCGATACGACGCTGCCTGGTATCGGCGCTCTTGGCCGCGGTGATGTTGTCGACGTGATAGCGCTGCATGCTGTTGGAGAGCTTGCCGAAGAATGCGCTGGCCTGCTCATCGGACGCGAGCGCGGTGAGCCTCCCATGATGTCAGGCAGGCGTCCGGGTGACGGCAGGTTCATCGGCGAGCCGGGTGCTAGCCCGGGGCGGCGGGAACTGCAGGACTGCTCGCGGGCCACCCGGCCGTCGCAGGGCGCAGCATTTATCTAGAAGCTCGTGATGTCCCGTCGGCGGGCGCCGCCCCAGCACACCCGGGATGCCCACTTTGCATAGCCGGGGACCACGGAAAACGCTCTTTGCATAGCGGGTAACCACTATCGCGCCCGGTTTGTCCCCTTATTTAGGTCGCCAGCTATGCAAAGCTGCTCGCGCGTGGTCACCAGCTATGCAAAGGCAGTCTCATCCACGGGGACGGCCGCGCTGCCCTTGGAGGTTCCCGTGACTGCCGTTGCCGGCGGGAAATGTGAGGATCCCGCCGGGCAGCCTCACGCGGCGGGAGCTCCGGGCGGGCGCACCCAGCAGCCGCCAACAGGTACCGGTCAGGGAGGTTCCGCCCGGTCAGGACTGCTCGCGGGCCACCCGGCCGCGGACCCGGCCGCGCTCCTTGGCATCGAGGATCGTCTTGCGCAGCCGGACCGCCGTGGGGGTCACCTCGACGCACTCGTCCTCGGCGCAGAACTCAAGCGCCTGCTCCAGGCTGAGGATGCGCGGCGGGACCAGCCGCTCCAGTTCCTCGGCGGTGGACGAGCGCATGTTGGTGACCTTCTTCTCCTTGGTGATGTTCACGTCCATGTCGTCGGTGCGCGAGTTCTCGCCGACGATCATGCCCTCGTACACCTCGGTAGTCGGGGACACGAACAGCGAGCCGCGCTCCTGGAGGTTGAACATCGCGTAGCTGTTCGCCGCGCCGGCGCGGTCGGCGACCAGGGAGCCGGTGGCGCGGCCGCGGATCTCGCCGGCCCACGGCTCATAGCCTTCGAAGACGTGGTGCGCGATCCCCGTGCCGCGGGTGTCGGTGAGGAACTGGGTGCGGAACCCGATCAGGCCGCGGGACGGGATGAGGAACGCCAGGCGCACCCAGCCGGTGCCGTGGTTGGTCATCGTCTCCATCCGGCCGCGGCGCACCGAGACGAGCTGGGTGACCGCGCCGAGGTACTCCTCGGGGACGTCGATGGACAGCCGCTCGAACGGCTCGTGCGTCTTGCCGTTGATCACCTTGGTCACGGCGGACGGACGGCCGACGGTCAGCTCGTAGTTCTCCCGCCGCATGGTCTCCACGAGGATGGCGAGCGCCAGCTCACCGCGGCCGCGGACCTCCCACGTGTCAGGCCGCTCGGTGGGCAGCACCTGGAGGCTTACGTTGCCGATGAGCTCGCGGTCGAGGCGGTCCTTGACCAGGCGCGCGGTGACCTTGGTGCCCCGCTCGCGGCCCGCGAGCGGTGAGGTGTTGGTGCCGAGCGTCATCGAGATGGCCGGCTCGTCCACGGTGATCAGCGGCAGCGGGCGCGGGTCGTTCGGGTCGGCGAGGGTGTCGCCGATCATGATGTCCGCGATGCCGGCGATCGCGGCGATGTCGCCGGGGCCCGCCTCGTCGGCCTGCTTGCGCTCGAGCGCCTCGGTGAGGAACAGCTCGCTGACCTTCACCCGCTCGGTCGAGCCGTCGTGCTTGACCCAGGCGACCTGCTGGCCGCGCTTGATCGTGCCGTTGTGGATCCGGCACAGCGCGATCCTGCCCAGGTAGGAGCTGGCGTCCAGGTTGGTGACGTGCGCCTGCAGCGGGGCGTTCGGGTCGTACACCGGGGCGGGGACGGTGCTCTTGATGACGTCGAACAGCGGCTCGAGGTTCTCGCTGTCCGGCAGCTGGCCGTCCCCGGGCCGGTTCAGGCTGGCCCGGCCGACCTTGGCGGCGGCGTAGACGATCGGGAACTCGATCTGCTCCTCGGTCGCGTCCAGGTCCATGAACAGCTCGTAGCAGGCGTCGACGACCTCGGCGATGCGCGCGTCGGGGCGGTCCACCTTGTTGATGACCAGGATGACGGGAAGGTCCGCCTCGAGCGCCTTGCGGAGCACGAACCTGGTCTGCGGCAGCGGCCCCTCGGACGCGTCGACGAGCAGCACCACGCCGTCCACCATGGACAGGCCGCGCTCGACCTCGCCGCCGAAGTCCGCGTGGCCCGGCGTGTCGATGATGTTGACCGTCAGACCGCCGTGCTTGACCGCGGTGTTCTTCGCGAGGATCGTGATGCCCTTCTCGCGCTCCAGGTCGTTGGAGTCCATCACCCGCTCGTTGACATGGGCGTGCGCGCCGAACGCGCCGGACTGCCACAGCATCGCGTCGACCAGCGTGGTCTTGCCGTGGTCGACGTGCGCCACGATGGCGACGTTGCGGAGGTCGTCGCGGGTCGCGAGCGGCATCGCGGGCGTCATGATGGTC
>DASWAE010000083.1:0-17782 GCA_036391275.1 Trebonia sp. | reverse complement strand
GAGCCCGGTGTGGTCCTCATCGAGGATCCGCCGCGCGCCCGCGATGTCGTAGGCGTCTTCGGTCCGCTCGTTCCACGGGATGTCGAGGATCGTGTCGAGCCAGGTGCGGATCCAGCCGACCTCCGGTGACTGCTCGGAGGTCCGCTCCAGCTTGTCGACCTCCCGCATCGCGGCCTCGTGCACGTTCTCCGGCAGGTCGGCCGCCTCGACGCGGGCGCGGTAGTCGTCTTCCTCGGTGCCCTTGCCGTCGCCGCTCAGCTCGTTGAGCTCCTTGCGCACCGCGGCGAGCTGCTGGCGCAGCAGGAACTCCCGCTGCTGCTTCTCCATGCCCTCGGTGACGTCCTTGCGGATCGACTCGGCCACGTCGAGCTCCGCCAGGTGCTCGCGGGTCCAGCGGACCGCCAGCTCCAGCCGCTCCACGAGGTCGGCGCTCTCAAGCAGCTGCAGCTTCTGCTCAGCCGTCAGGTAGCTGGCATAGCCGGCCCGGTCGGCGATCGCCGACGGGTCGTCAAGCTGCTGGATCATGTCCACGACCTGCCACGCGCCGCGCTTCTGCAGCGTCGCGATGACCAGTGACTTGTACTCCTTGGCGAGTTCCGTCGCCTTGGTCGTGCCGGTGCCCGTCTCCTCGATGACGGTGCCCTCGACCCACAGCGCGGCGCCGGTCCCGGTGGTCCCGTGGCCGATCTTCACGCGGGAGACACCGCGCAGCACCGCGCCGGGCTCGCCGCCGGGCAGCCGGCCGACCTGCTCGATGACGGCGAGCGTGCCGGTGCCCGCGAGCCCCCGGTCCCCGACCCGCGGCACGATCAGCACCCGCGCCTGCTCCTCGGAGCGGATGCCTGGCCCCCGCCCGAGACCCTTGCTATTGCGAGCCGCGTCGATGGCGCCGCGGACCTCATTGTCTGTGAGCTCGATGGGGACAACCATGCCCGGCAGCACCACGTCGTCGTCTAGTGGCAGCACCGGCAGCGTGAGCGTTTCGCTCATCAGCCCCTCCTAAAGGTTGAGTCTCCTACACTCAATCTTCTGGAGCCTGGGGTTGTTCCCCGGGTGCTGTCCGCTGAGAGCGGACAGTTTTGCGGCCTTTGTGATCATCCCGAACGAGGGCCGGTTTCACCCGTTCTCGTCAGATCGGCTGCGCGCGTTTCTTGCCTCGCTCGATGGTGATCGCGGCCGTGTACCCATCGCTCGGGATCGGCTTGACGACCTCGACGCGGACCCATTCCAGGCCGTAGCCGGCGATGAGGCGCTGCGCGACCGCTTCGGCGGCCGTCTCGATGAGCTGGAACTTGCCCTCGGTCACCACGGACTTGACCGCCTGGGCGACCGCCGAGTAGTCGAGCGCGTCCCTGATGTCGTCGTTCCTGGCTGCCCGGGCGACGTCGGCGGCCATGTCGATGGAGAAGGTGAGCGCCTGCTCGATCTCGCGCTCCCAGTCGTACACCCCGATGACCGTGGAGACCCGCAGGTCCCTGATCGACACTGTGTCCGTCACGCTCCCGATGCTACGCACCGGCCGGGCCTGCCTGGCTTGGTGACACCCGCGTTCGTGATAGCTGTGGAGGCATGACGGAATCCACCGACTCCGCAGGCTCCGGGATGCGCGCGGCGGCCGAGGGGCACCTGCGGGCGCTGGCCGGCGCCGGCGCGCGGCTGCGCGAGGACCAGTGGACGGCGATCAGCGAACTGGTCAGCGGCCAGCGCCGGGTCCTGGTCGTGCAGCGCACCGGCTGGGGCAAGTCGGCGGTGTACTTCGTCGCGACGGCGCTGCTGCGGGCCCGCGGCGCCGGGCCCACGGTGATCGTCTCGCCGCTGCTCGCGCTGATGCGCAACCAGGTCGAGGCCGCGGTGCGGGCGGGCATCCACGCGCGCACCATCAACTCGGCCAACCTCGAGGAATGGCAGCAGGTCCACGCGGAAATCACTTCCGGCGCGGTGGACGTCCTGCTCGTCAGCCCGGAGCGGCTGAACAACCCGGGGTTCCGCGACAACGTGCTGCCGCAGCTGACGAAGACCGCCGGGCTGATCGTCATCGACGAGGCGCACTGCATCTCCGACTGGGGCCATGACTTCCGGCCCGACTACCGGCGGATCCGGACGCTGCTGGCCGAGTTGCCGCCGGGCATCCCGGTGCTGGCCACCACCGCCACCGCCAACGCCCGGGTCACGGCGGATGTAGCCGAGCAGTTGTCTCCCGGGGGGACGACCCCCCGTACCCCCCGAGGCGCGCCCGATGGCTCCGCCATCGTATCGGGCGCGCGGCCGTCCCCCGGGGGGGACGATCCCGCCGACGAGCACGTGCTCGTGCTGCGCGGGGCGCTGGACCGGGAGTCGCTGCACTTGGCGGTGGTGCGGCTGCCGAGCGCGCCGATGCGGCTGGCGTGGCTGGCCGAGCAACTTGGCAGCGGCGCGCTGCCCAACTCGGGGATCATCTACACGCTGACGGTCGCCGCGGCGTACCAGACCGCGGCCTTCCTGCGCGAGCAGGGCATCGCGGTCACCGCCTACAGCGGCAAGGACGACCAGGCGCAGCGGCTCGCGGCCGAGGACGACCTGCTCAACAACCGGGTCAAGGCGCTGGTGGCGACGAGCGCGCTCGGCATGGGGTTCGACAAGCCGGACCTGGGATTCGTCGTCCACCTCGGCGCGCCGCAGTCGCCGGTCGCCTACTACCAGCAGATCGGCCGGGCCGGGCGGGCGGTCTCCCGGGCTGACGTGGTGCTGCTGCCCGGCCGGGAGGACCGCGACATCTGGGCGTACTTCGCCTCGCTGGCCTTCCCGCCGGAGCGCCAGGTGCGCGCGACACTTTCGGTACTGGCCGACGCTGGCCGCCCGCTGTCTACCGCGGCGCTCGAGACCCACGTCGACCTGTCGCGGGGGCGGCTGGAGACGATGCTCAAGGTACTCGACGTGGACGGCGCGGTGACGCGGACCTCCGGCGGCTGGCTGGCCACCGGCGAGCCGTGGAGCTACGACGGTGAGCGCTACGAGCGGGTGGCGGCCGAGCGGTCACGCGAGCAGCAGGCGATGCTCGCCTACCAGGCGGCCGAAGGGTGCCGGATGGAGTTCCTGCGGCGCGAGCTCGACGACCCCGAGGCGGCCCCCTGCGGCCGGTGCGACAACTGCACCGGCGCACGCTGGTCTTTGGATGTGATGCCTTCCGGCGTGACGGTCGCGCAAGACCGGCTCGCCCGGCCGGGCGTTTCCGTTGACCCGCGGAAGATGTGGCCGGCCGGCATGAAGGAGCTGGGGATCAGCGGCGTCTCGGGGAAGATTTCCGCTTCCAGCGTCGCCGAGCCGGGCCGGGCGCTCGGGCGGCTGACCGACGTGGGCTGGGGCAGCACGCTGCGTTCCTTGCTTGCGGACGGTGTCCCGGATGAGCCGGTCACTAAGCAGCTCACCGACGCGGTGGTTAAGGTGCTCGCCTCCTGGGACTGGGCTGCGCGGCCAACTTCCGTCGTGACCCTGCCGTCGCGGACCCGGCCGGTGCTGATCGAGAGCCTCGGCCAGCGGATCGCCGAGATCGGGCGGCTTTCCTACCTCGGGTCGCTCGGCTACGCCACGCCCGACGGCCCTGGGCCCCGGCGGCACAACAGCGCGCAGCGGCTGGCGTCGCTGTGGCGGGCGCTTGTGGTGCCCGGCGCGCTCCGCGAGGCGCTTTCCGGGGCGGACGGGCCGGTGCTGCTCGTCGACGACCAGATCGACAGCGGCTGGACGATGACGGTGGCGGCGGCACTGCTGCGCGACGCGGGCGTACCGGCGGTCCTCCCCCTGGCTCTCGCCGTCACCGCATGAGCCGCACGCACCCCGGCTGACCCGCCACCACCGCCGCCGGCCGCCTTTCCCACCCTCAGCCGCCCGCTGAACAGAGATGGTGGATGTTTAGGCACACCCGCGTGTACCCAAACATCCACCATCTTCAGTTCGGGCCGCCTGATTAGGCGACGTAAGGCTCCGCGCCGGTCTCGCTGATCATCGGGCGGCCGGCCACGGCCCAGCCGGTCATGCCGTCCGCCACGTTGACCGTCTTCCACCCGGCGCCGGCCAGGGCCTGGGCGGCGTACGCGGACCGGGCGCCGGTCCGGCAGATCACGTACACCTCGCGGTCCTGCGGGATCTCTTCCACCCGCGCGGCGATAGCCCCGACGGGGATGTGCACGGCCTCCGGGGCGTGCCCGGCGGCCCACTCGTCATCTTCGCGCACGTCGAGCAGGTACACCCCGGCCGGCAGGTCCGTCGACATGACCGAGGGGCTGGCATCGTCCGAATGGAACATGGTCGTTCTCCTTGCCGCACAGGGGGAGCGGAAACCCGGGACGGAGCTTCGGTGCGGCCTGCGGCAACACGGTCCGTGCGCGATAGCGTACCGCCCGCCGAAGGGACCGGTGAGCTGGACTGCCGCTAATCGAGAACGGCAGTGCCGGTGAACGAGAATACCTGCCAGGCCCGCCGCGAGCTCGGCGACATGGTCAGACGTGAGCCGGGGACGCCTCCGGTTCCTGCTCGGTGATGCCGTAACGGGCGTAAAGCCGTCGCAGCGGGCCCGGCGCCCACCAGTTCGCCCGCCCGAGCAGCCGCATCGCGGCGGGAACGAGCAGGATGCGGACCACGGTCGCGTCCACGAGGAGCGCCACGATCATGCCGATGCCGAGCAGCTTGATGAAGCTGATCCCGGAGGCGGAGAACAGGCCGACGACGACGATGAGCAGCAGCGCCAGGCTGGTGATCAGCCCGCCGGTACGCTGCAGGCCCGCGGCGACCGCGGCCGTGTTGTCGCCGGTCTCGTCGTAGCGCTCGCGGATCCGGGACAGCAGGAAGACCTCGTAGTCCATGGACAGGCCGAAGACGATCGCGAGCAGCAGGATCGGCATCGTGGGGTCGATCGTGCCGGTGGCGGTGAAGGCGAGCGGCCCCGACAGGTGGCCCCACTGGAACACCCACACGATCACGCCGAACGTCGCCGACAGCGACAGGATGTTCATCACGATGGCCTTGACCGGCAGCACGACCGAGCCGAAGGCGAGGAAGAGCAGCACGAACGTCGCGACCGCGGTAAGCAGCGCCATCCACGGGAGCGTGCCGCCAAGGCTGGCCAGCTCGTCGACGAGCATCGCGCTCGCGCCGCCGACCAGGACGGCGGCGTGCGGCGGCGGCGCGAGCGCGCGGATCGCGGTGACGATCTGGCGGGCCTGCGGGGAGTCGGGCTGCGGCCGGTAGCCGACGTCGAGCCGGACGGCCGTGCCGCGCTCCCCGGTGACCTGGGCACCGGTGACGCCGGGGATGGCATCGATCCTGCTGATGTAGCCCGTCAGCGCGGCTGGGGAGGTGACCCCGGTGACGACCGCCTCGACCGGGGTGGTCGAGTTGGCGGGGAACTCGGTGGTCAGCGCCTGCTGCACCTGCCTGACGGCGTTGCCCGCGGGGAGCACCCGGGCGTCGGTGCCGCCCCAGGAGGCGCGCAGGAACGGTGCGCCGAGCGCCAGCAGCACCACCACGATCACGGCCGCGAAAGCGACCGGGCGGCGCATGACGCGCCGTGCCAGCCGGTACCAGCCGCCCTCGGCCTCGCGTCCCGGTACCGCGCCCGCACGCACGCTCTTCCTGACCGCAAGGGCGTTGACCCGGTGCCCGAGGACGGCGAGCAGCGCGGGCAGCACGGTGAGCGCCGCGATGACGTCGACGGCCACGGTGGCGACGCCGCCGTAGCCCATGGACCGGAGGAAGACCGGCTGGAACAGGATCAGGCTGGTCAGGGCGAGGGCGACGGTGACGCCAGAGACGACCACCGTCCGCCCGGCGGTGGCCACGGTCCGGGCCACGGCCGCCTCGACGGTGGGCTGGCGGCGCAGTTCCTCACGGAACCTGGTGACGATGAACAGGCCGTAGTCGATGCCGAGGCCCAGGCCCAGGATCGTCGTGATGTTCACCGAGTAGACGGAGACCGTGGTGGCCAGCGTGAGCAGCCGGAGCACGGTGAACGAGCCGAGGATCGCCAGGCCGCCGATCGCCAGCGGGGCGAGGGCGGCGAGCACGCTGCCGAAGATGATGACCAGCAGGACGAGCAGCACCGGGAAGGAGATCGACTCGGCCCGCGCGATGTTGGCGCTGACTTCCGAGTTGATGGCGACCTCAGTGGGCGTGGTGCCGCCGACCTGAGCGGTAATGCCGTCACCCGGCGGGCCGGCCAGGCTCGGAAAGTCCCCCCTGATCGCCTTGTACGTGTTTTCCCGCGCCTGGTCCGAGCCGCCGGCCAGGTGGAGGACCGCGTAGGTCGAGTGCCGGTCGGCGGAGACCAGGTTCTGCTGCCCGCTCGTCCAGTAGGTGACGACGCTGGTGACCCGGCCGGCCGGGAGGCCGGCGAGGTAGCTCGTCACGGCCTGCCGGTAGGCCGGGTCGGCGACCGTGTGCGCCGCGGCGCGGAACAGGACGACGACGTCGGCGCCGTCGCGGCCGAACTCGCCGGCGGCGAGCGCGGTCTCCGCGCTGCCCTGGCTGTTCGGCGGGCTGAACGTGTTGCCCGAGTTGAGCTTGCTGAACACGCCGGTTCCCCAGGCTCCGGCGGCCACGGCGAAGAGCAGGGCGACGACGATCGTCACCCGCCGGGCCCGGTACAGCGAGCGTCCCCATGCCTCAAACATCACGCCTCCAAGTCGGGCGGGCCGTCAAGTGAACAGCGTTAACTGATTACATCGCTAACTTTGCATACGCTGTTTACTGTCGTCAAGAGTGTTTGCCAGAAGTTCTTCCGCCCGCTGGCGATGGCCTGTAAGACAGAGTCAGGAGGTACGTGTGACGCAGCCACCATCCCCGCCCCAGGCAGCGCAGGCCGAGCCGGTCACGCCGATGGCGCCGACCCGGCGGGACCGGATGCGCGCGGCGACGATGGACGAGATCACTGCGACGGCCCGCCGCCTGCTCGTCGAGCAGGGGCCGGACGCGGCCTCGCTGCGGGCCATCGCGCGCGAGATGGGGATGACCGCGCCCGGGCTCTACCGGTACTACGGGAGCCGCGAGGAACTGCTCAGGCACGTGATCGCGACGATCTTCCGCGAGTTGTCCGGGGACATCCACCAGGCGATCGAGCGGGCGGCACTCGGCCCCGCGGACGCCGCCGTCGCGCGCGGGGAAGCCTCTCCTGAGCAAGTCAGGCAGCACCTCACCAGCAAGATGGTGGCGGCCTGCCGCGAGTTCCGCCGCTGGGGGCTCGGCCACAAGGACGAGTTCGCCCTGCTGTTCGGGGTGCCGTTGCCAGGGTTCGACGATGGCCGGTTCGATGTCGCCCAGGAATGCGCCCTGGAGTTCGCGGGGACGTTCTACACGCTGTTCATGGAGCTGTGGAACGTGAGCCGCTTCCCCGTGCCCGGGCCGGGGGAGATCGACGAGCAGCTGCTGGCGCAGCTCGGCCGGCTTCGAGCGACCCTGCGCACCGACGTGCCCGAAGGCGTGCTCGTGGTATTCCTCCGCTGCTGGGTGCTCCTCTACGGCGCGGTGGCGATGGAGGCCTTCGGTCACCTCGGGTTCGCGCTCGAGGACCCGGCCCCGATGTTCGAGTACACCCTCGGCGACCTGGCCCGCTTGGTCGGGCTTGATTACCCGCCGTCAGCGGCTTGACGCTCTTGTCGCCGACCGCAACGTGAACTGTCACAAATCGACATAGTTGCTTAACATCTGCTGATGATCACGTGTAAGTCTGATTAGGATCACGTGGCTACCCGGCCGAGCGATGCCCGATGAACGGGGGATTTACCGTGACCGCCTTTTCGCCGTACCAGGCCGACCCAGGCCCGGCCCCCGTCCTTACCGCTCCGCCGCCCGTTCACGTCGCCGTCGCGGAACCCGCCCCGCAGCGGCGGGTAACGGTGGCGTTCCGCCTCCTGCTGGCCGTGCCGCACCTGTTCGTCCTCTACTTTCTGGTCATCGCCGCAGAGGTCGTCGCCTTCATCGGCTGGTGGGGCGCGCTGTTCACCGGCCGGCTGCCGCAGTTCGCCGTCACGTTCCTGAGCGGCGTCGTGCGGTGGGCGATCCGGATATACGCATACTGCTACCTGCTTACCGATGCCTACCCGCCGTTCAGCCTGGATGACGAGCCCACGTACCCGGTGCGGGTCGCGATCCCTGAGCCGCAGCAGCTGAACCGCGCCGCCGTCTTCTTCCGGAACTTCCTCGCTATCCCCGCCGGCTTGCTTGGCGCCATCCTCGTCTACGGCGCCGGCACGCTGATGGCCTTCATCGCCTGGCTCATCGCGCTGGTCGCGGGACAGCTGCCGCCCTCGTTCCACCTCGCGTACGCCGCGGTCCTCCGGTTCCAGACGCGCTATTACTGCTACCTCGCGATGCTGACGCCTGCCTATCCGGGCGGGCTCTACGGCGACAAGCCCGGCACGACGGCATGGGCCGACGAGTTGCCGCCCGCGCCGGGCTACGGCGCGCCGGGCCTCGGGGCGCCAGGACAGGCCTACGGCGACCCCGGCCCGGCCTACCGGAACCCGGCCGACAGTGCCCCGCAGGGGTACGACCCCACGCAAGGGTACGGCGCCCCCCAAGGTGGATACGGCGTGCCGCAAGGTTACGACCCGGCGCAGGGCTACGCAGCGCCACCGGCGTACGGAGCACCGGCGTACGGGGCACCGGGGTACGACTGGCAGCAGGGTTACGGTGCTCCCGTCCCTGGTTACGCCGCTCCGGCCGCGTACGGCGCCCCGGGCGGGTACGGGGTACGCCCTCTCTTCCAGCCCGCCACGTGGCTCCTCCCGCTGACGGCCGGCGCGAGGAAGCTGGTGATCACGTTCATCGTGCTGGGCTCGCTCTTCCTGGTCGGCTACATCGCCCTTTATGCCTCGCTCGTGGGAAAGGCAATAAATAGCGCCGTCAACACGGTCACCACGGTCAACCAGCTGAACAACGAGTACACGACCCTGACGGACAGCCTCAATGCCTGGGGGAAGGCGACGAGAGCCTGCGACCAGAACCTGACCTGCGTAACCAACGAGGACAGCCAGGCCGCCAGCTACTTCACCACGTTCTCCAGCCAGCTGGCGAGCACGCCCGTGCCGGCCGGCTCGGCCACGGCCAAGGCCAAGGTGGCCGCGGACGCGGCCGTCGCCGCGCAGGACTTGACGCAGCTGGGCAAGGCGACGACCGTCAGCCAGTACGAGGCCACGGTGCAAAGCACGGGCTTGCAGCAGACGCTCGACAACTTCGACACGGACTTCGCCGCCCTCGTCGCGAGCGTGTCTCCCGCTAGCTGATTCCCTTGTCCGGGGTCCCGCTAGCGGCGGGAGGCGGGCCGCCCGCGGACACGCGCAGCAGTCCCACGGCGACGGCGCAGCAGGCCACGCCCCCGGCCAGCTCGTACTTGAGGCGGTGCGGCGCCTCATGCTGTATCGCCTTGTGCAGGCGGTCCACCACCCGCGGGAACGGCGAGCGGCCGAAGAAGACCTTGGACGGCTTGTCGAGGTCGGGCAGTGCCGCGCCCGCCATGCCCGCGAGCACCGCCGCGCGCCTGCCGCGCGGCGCGAGCGCCGTCATGGCGCCCATCGCCGCGAGCCCGGCCAGTCCGTCGGGCACCGCCACCTCCAAGAAAGGCGGGAGTCCTTCCCACCCTCCCCAGTGCGGTACCGCGTCGAGGGCGAAGTGAGACACGATGCCGAGGAGGAAGGCGGGCACGATGCGGCGCGTCGTGGCGCCGATCACAGCACCAGAGAGCACGTGGTTGGTCACCAGCACGTTGCATACCGTACCCGGGGTGACGTCGTCCTCAGCACGCGACGCGCCACGCCTGGTAGCGTTTCCACCATGCTGGACAGACGATTCATCAGGGATAACCCGGAAGCCGTAAAGGCCGCCGTCCGGGTCAAGGGCATCGACCTGGACGTGGACGAACTGCTCAGCCTTGACCAGTCCAGCCGGGAACTTCAGCGTGAGCTCGACGAGGCGCAGACCAGGCGCAAGGCCTTCGCCAAGGAGTTCGCCAGGGCGGACGAGGCGACCCGGACAAGGCTCAAGGCCGAGCACGACGAGCAGGACCTGCACCTCAAGGAGGTCAGGGACCGCCTCGGCAAGGTCAACGAGGAGCTGGAGGCGCTGCTGCTGCTCACCCCGATGATCCCGTGGACGGGCACACCGGTCGGGGCTGACGACTCGGCGAACGTCACCATCAAGGTCTGGGGCACCAAACCGTCCTTTGACTTCGAGGTCAAGGACCACGTGGAACTGCTCGAGAACCGGGGCTGGGCGCAGTTCGCCCGGGCGCGGAAGGTCGCGGGTGAGCGCGCCTACGCGCTCACCGGGGACATGGTGATGCTTGAGCGAGCGCTGCTGTCCTACGCGCTCGACCACCTCATCGAGCTCGGCTCCACGGTGATCTCCGTCCCGGTGATGGTCAGGGAAGACGCGCTGACCGGTACCGGCCAGTTCCCCGCGCACCGCGAGGAGACCTACGCGGTGCCCGCCGATGACCTGTACCTGGCGGGGACGGCGGAGGTCGCCCTCGTTGGGCTGCACTCCGGCGAGATCCTGGACGCCAAGGCACTGCCGATCCGCTACGCCGGCATCTCGCCCTGCTTCCGCCGGGAGGCGGGCAGTGCCGGGCGTGATGTGCGCGGCCTGCTGCGCGTGCACCAGTTCGAGAAGGTCGAGCAGTTCGTCATCTGCGCGGCCGACGACGAGGAGTCGGACCGCTGGCACGCCGAGCTGCTCGGCGCCGCCGAGCACCTGCTGCAGGGCCTCGGGCTGCATTACGAGGTCGTCGAGTGCTCTACCGGGGACATGGGCGCGGGCAAGTACCGGATGAACGACGTCAACACCTGGTTCCCGTCGCTCGGCCGGTTCCGTGAGACGCACAGCTGCTCCTCGCTGCACGACTGGCAGGCACGCCGGGCGAGCATCCGCTACCGCGACACCGACAACGTGGTGAAGTTCGCCTACACGCTCAACAACACCGCGATCGCGACGCCGCGGCTGCTCGCCGCGGTCGTCGAGAACTACCAGACCGCCGACCAGAAGGTCCGGGTGCCGCAGGTGCTTCAGCCGTACCTCGGTGGCCGGACCGAGCTGTAGCCCAAGTCACCTAGGAAACCTGGAGGGCCGTGCGCCGTGGGACGCGAGCGTCGTACGCTGCGAGGCGTGGAACTCCAAGCTGATCGCGTGGCCGAGATCGCCCACCGCCCGGTCGCCGAACTGCGGCGGCGCGACGTCGCGATCGCACTGCTCAGCGTCTCCGCCGAGGACGCGCTCACCTCGCTGCCAGCGATCAGGCGCGGCATGCTTGCCGCGGGCAACCCGCTGTCCGCGCCGTTCTGGGAGTCGGCGGAAGCCATACTGCACAAGATCAGCGCGCACGACGCGACATTCGGCGACGTGCACGGCTGGCTTGAGGCGACCGGCACCGAGCCGACCGGGATCATCGGCCTGCACGTGTGGGAGGAGCCGTCCGCCCGCAGCCCGCTGCAGGAGGAGATGCACGCCCGGCTGGTGGGCTTTCTCGAGGAACGGCTTGCCGCCGGGGATATCGACCCGGACATGCTCGCCGCCTGCGACAAGGCGGCCAGGCAGGAGTACCTGGCGCTGCAGGAGCGGTGGATGACCACGCCGCTGCCAGACGGCAGGGTGCCGATGACGGTGCTGCTCGATGAGCAGGACGAGGCCTTTCTCGCGGACTGGGCGGCAGCCGACGCCGAGGCGCGCACCACGCTCCAGTCGGTGCTTGACCGGGCCGGGCCCCGTCCGCTGCCGGCCGCTGAGCTCAAGTCCGCGGCGCAACGGCTGCGGGCGGACATCGCCAGGCCGGGATGGCCTGGGCAGATGCTCGTCTCGTTCAGCGGGCGCACCGCCGCCGCGCTGCCGGCCGACGACGCGGAGCTGTGGCTCACCCTCGCCACGTCGGTGGCATCGCCGGAGGGCGGCCCGCTGTCGGACGAGGACAGGGAGTTCGCCCGCGCCATGGAGTGGGCCGAGGACGAGGACCTCAAGTTCGGCGAGGAACTCGATGAGCCCGGCACCGACGGCGAGCCGGATGAGCTGTCGGCCGCGATCGCCGCCGTCTGCGCCCTCGACCACTTCGACTGGCTTGCGGTCATGTCGGCGCTTGTCGCCGGGGGCCCGGGAACTCCCGCCTCGGCCGCGGACCTGGCCAGGTACGTCAGGGACTTCGACCCCGATGAGGTCGTCGGGCCGACGGGCGCGGTCGGCGCGCCGCCGGACGGGGAAGACATGACGGGGCCAGTTGCCGCCGCGCCGGCCTGGGCCGACGACGAGGCTGACATCGACTACGACGAGGATGGCATCGAGTTCGCCGAGGATGACATCGAGTTCGCCGAGGATGACATCGATTATCAAGACTACGAGGACGACGACTTCGACGAGCTGAGCGTTGAGGGGCTCTTCCTCCATGTCACCGCGATGTGGTCGGTGCTGGGCGCGATCGACTCCGACGACCGGCTCACCCCGCTCGGCTGGTGGGGGCTGCCGGAGGCCATGCGCCGCGCCTGGACGGAGTAGCCGGCCTCTGTGGATCGTTGATCGGCGTTTCGGCGCTGCCGGTGCCGGGTTGGAGGACCTGGCGACCATCTCCGCCGCCACGAACGAGCAGTGGCGCTCTGCGCAGCCCGACCGCGCCGACGACTTCGACCTTGTGACCGCTCGTTTCTGTCCTGGGGCCGGTCTCGGGCACTGCTGGCGTCAGCTCTGGTGTTGACGGGCTGGTAACGGCGCGCCGGGCGGGGCGGCTGCGTCGCAACACTGAATTTGCCGCTGCGCGTCCCTGCCCCGCGCCCGCTCACCCGGTCGTTCGTTCGCCTCGCGGCCGGGCGGCGGCCGGGGGGTGCCTCGCCAGCGTGACGCATCGCCTGCGCGGAGCACCACTTAGACTTACCGGGCTATCTTCCTGACCCGTCCGGAGCCGCCATCCACGGCTGGGCGACTCCGGAGAATCCCCAGCCCGAGCCGATCATGGTTGAGATCTGTTCGCTAGTCGTGCTTGGCGCTGGGCGGCTCAGCGGCGGACGGGCCATCGGCTTGGGCTGCCCTCATCGCGGCCCGGTGTGCCGCCAGGCCCCGCTGCGGCCGCTGGCCCGTTTCCCCGGTGAGCCCGTCCGCGTCCGTCTCTTCCGGCGGCGGGCCGATCTTGCGGAACTGCTTGTTCATGGACCGGAGCAAGAAGACCAGCGCCACCCCGAGCGCGGCCACGACAAGAAAGCCGAGCAGGCCAGGCTCCACGTCGTTCAGCGCGGAGGAGTTGCTGGCCGCGACGACGAAGGTCAAAGGGTCACACTCTCCCTGATACCAGCGAAAAGGTCATCTTCCGGCAGCTCGGTATCGACGAGCGCCCTAGCTAGATGATAGTCCTCGGTCGGCCACGCGGCGCGCTCGACGTCGCGCGGGCAGGCGAACCATGAGCTGTCCGGGTCGATCTGGGTGGCGTGCGCGCGCAGCGCGTCGTCACGGATCGCGAAGTAGTCGGCCGCCGCCACCCGGGTGGTGATCTCCAGGGGCCGGTCACCCCGCTCCATCCGCTTGCGGGCGCGCTCCTCCCACTCCGCGAAGATCTTCGAGTACGGCGACTCAAGGCCGCGCCGCACGAGTTCCTCGTGCAGGGCGACGTACTTCGCCCGGTGGAAGGTGACGAAGTAGTACATCTTGAGCGGCTGCCACGGCTCTCCGCCGGCCTCCGGGTACTGGTCGGGGTCCGCCGCCGCCTCAAACGCTTCCACGGCTACCTGATGCGCCTTGATGTGGTCCGGGTGGGGGTAACCGCCGGTCTCGTCGTAGCTGAGGATCACGTGCGGGCGGAAGTCGCGCACCAGGCGGACAAGCGGCGCGGCGGCCGCGGCGAGCGGGACCAGGCCGAAGCTGCCCTCGGGCAGCGGGGGCTTGGGGTCGCCTTCCGGCAGGCCAGAGTCGACGAAGCCGAGGAAGCGCTGCTCGACGCCGAGGATCTCCCTGGCCCGCGCCATCTCCTTGCGCCGGATCTCCGGCAGGTTGGCGAGCACCTCAGGCCGCTCCATCGCGGGGTTCAAGATGCTGCCGCGCTCGCCGCCGGTCATGGTGGCGACAAGGACGTCGACGCCCTCACGCGCGTACCTGGCCATCGTGGCGGCGCCCTTGCTCGATTCATCGTCCGGGTGCGCGTGGACCGCCATGAGCCTCAGTCTGGTGTCGCTGCCGCCCTCGGCCGGCAGGGGGCGCGCCGCCGGGGAGTAGGGGGGCTCGTCCCCCCGGTCGATGACAGACAAGCTGGTGTCCTCCGTCTATTCTCAGTTCCTTTACCGGAACGTTGGCCCGGTTTACCCGAATTCCCCTACGGGAAAGCTGGCCCGGAGACCTCACGAGATGCAACGCCACCTACCCGCCGCACTTGACTAGTTCGCGGCAGTGGCCGACTCTTGTTAGCCTCAGAAGATTACCCCCAGAGACCGGCTGGCTTCGTGGCGGAGGAGTAACCCCCTGCGCCCTGGACATAAGTCAGCACCGCAGCGGCCCAGAAGAGTCCTGCGTAGCACTGAGGAGTGCCCGTGACCGAGACGCGCGACGATAGCGTCACCTGGCTTACCCAGGAGGCGTACGACCGGCTGAAGGCCGAGTTCGACTACCTCTCCGGACAGGGACGCATCGACATCGCCAAGAAGATCGAGGCGGCCCGCGAAGAGGGAGACCTGCGCGAGAACGGCGGTTACCACGCGGCCAAGGAGGAGCAGGGCAAGCAGGAGGGACGCATCCTCCAGCTGCAGCACATCCTGGAGAACGCCCGGGTGGGCGAGCCCCCGCGCACCGACGGCATCGTCGGGCCCGGGATGACGGTGACCGTCCGGTTCGTCCGTGATGACGAGGAAGTCACCTTCCTGCTCGCCTCGCGGGAGGAGAGCGGCGCGCCCATCGACGTTTACTCGCCCAAGTCGCCGCTCGGCGCCGCCATCAGCGGCAAGAAGGTCGGCGAGCAGGCGACGTACTCGCTGCCCAACGGGCGCTCGAACACTGTGGAGATCCTGGAGGCCGTGCCCTACGGCGGCGTCTGAGACGTAAAGCGGGCGCCCCGCGGCTTCGTGCCGCGGGGCGCCGCTTCGTTATGCCTGGCGCCGTCTACCCGATCAGCGCCTCCGCCTCGGGAGCGGGGACTTCCTCGCCGCCCGGCGCCGCCCGGCCGCGCAGTGGCACTTCCTTGATGAGCAGGGCAAGCAGGAAGACGAGTACGGTCGCCGGGATGGCCCAGAGGAACACGGTGTGCACCGCCTGCGCGATGCCGGCGAACACCGCCTCCTTGACCGGCCCCTGCAGTTTCGTCACCTGCGTCGGGTCAAGCGACGCGCCGCTGACGGGCAGCTTGCCGCCGGCCGCGATGCTGCTCATCGACGAGGTCAGCTTGTGCGCGAAGATCGCGCCGAACGCCGCCACGCCGAGCGAGCCGCCCATCTGCTGGAAGAACATCCGCGCGCTGGTCGCCACGCCCATGTCCTTGAGTTCGACGCTGTTCTGCGCGATGACCGACAGCATCTGCATCAGGCAGCCCATGCCGAGGCCGAGGACCACGTAGTAGATCCCGGTGGTCAAGCGGGACGTGTCCACGCCGATCGTGCTGAGCAGGAACATGCCGGCCGTCATGAGGATGCCGCCGGCGATCGGGAAGATGCGGTACTTGCCGGTCTTGGTGGTCAGCGTGCCTGCCAGCATCGAGGTGAGCATGGAGCCGACCATCATCGGGGTCATCAGCAGGCCGCTCACTGTCGGCGAGGCGCCCTGGATCGTCTGCTGGTAGAACGGCAGGAACGTCATCGCGCCGAACAGCCCGAGGCCCACGAACGTGGTCGTCACCATGGTGACCGTGAAGTTCCTGACCTTGAACACGTGCAGCGGCAGCATCGGCTCCGCGGCCCGCCGCTCCGTCGCGAGGAACCAGGCCAGGGCGGCGGCGGCCAGCGCGATCAGTGCGATGATCTGCCACGAGCCCCACTGGTACTGGGTGCCGCCCCAGGTCGCGAGCAGGATGATCGCGGTTGAGACCACGCCGAGGAGGATGCCGCCCCGGTAGTCGATCTTGTGCTCGACCCGACGGGCAGGCAGCTTCATCACGGCGATCAGGTAAACGAGCGCGGCACCGCCCAAGGGCAGGTTGATGTAGAAGATCCAGCGCCAGGAGATCGCCGTGGTGATCCAGCCGCCGACGAGCGGGCCGCCGATGGTGGCGAGCATCATCACGACCATGAAGTAGCCCATGTACTTGCCGCGCTCGCGCGGCGGGACGATCTCACCGAGCGTGGCCATCGCGCCCACGACCAGGCCGCCGGCGCCGATGCCCTGGATGGCGCGGAAGGTGATCAGTTCCGGCATCGTCGCCGACACGCCAGACAGCACCGACCCGACCAGGAAAACGGCGATCGCGAAGATGAAGAGCTTCTTCCTGCCGTACATGTCGCCGAGCTTGCCGTAGAAGGGCGTGGTGATCGTAGACGCCAGCACGTACGCGGTGACCACCCACGACAGGTGCGTGGCGCCGCCCAGGTCGCCCACGATGCGCGGCAGCGCCGTGCCGACCACCAACTGGTCGAGCATGGCGAGCAGCATCGCCATCAGCAGGCCAGGCAGCAAGATCATGATCTGCTTGTGGGACAGGAACGTGCCCCCTCCGGCTGCGTCTCCTGTCGCTACCGGTGCGCTGTCG
Source organism: Trebonia sp. (assembly GCA_036391275.1). Lineage (GTDB taxonomy): Bacteria > Actinomycetota > Actinomycetes > Streptosporangiales > Streptosporangiaceae > Trebonia. The sequence goes on along the minus strand of DASWAE010000083.1, from coordinate 1,128 downwards.
TCCGCCGCTCCCGGGACGCTCGCGCCCGTTGGCTCACTCACTTCGTCTCCCTCGGGCCTGTCACCGGCCGCGACCCCCGCTGGCCGGCCCAGCTTGCCGGAACTTACTTGCCGCCCGGCTAGATTTTTTTTCAACAGAACGCTATATTCCTGACTAACCGGCCGTCAAGTAGATTCCGCACCGACGGTCATGCGGGTAGAGGAACGGCACAACGATGGACGAGCACGCGCAAGCGGGGCGGCGCGGTGACACCAGGGCGCGGATCCAGCAGGTCGCGCTCGAGCTTTTCGCTGAGCAGGGCTACGAGCGAACGTCACTGCGGGAGATCGCCGAGCGCCTTGGCGTGACGAAAGCCGCGCTCTACTACCACTTCAAGTCGAAGGAAGACATCGTCCGCAGCTTCACCGAGGACTACTTCGCCCGGCTTGACGCGCTCATCGCCTGGGGCAGGGAGCAGCCCCCGGGTGCCGAGACTTCCAGGGAACTGATCGACCGCTACATCACCATCGTGCTTGAGAGCGGCGAGGTCTTCCGGTTCCTCGAGCGCAACCAGGCGACCATCCACGGGACGGAGGACGGCAAGCACCGCTTCACGCAGTTCCGGCCCAGGCTGAGCGCGCTCATGGAGATTATCACCGGTCCCGATGCGCCCCTGCGGTCCCGGATCCGGGCCGCCGCCGCCATCTTCGCCGTCAGCACGTCCTGCATGTTCTTCATGAAGGACGCGCCAGACGCCGAGCTCGATGCGGTATTGCCCGCCCCGCCGGGCCACGAGGAGCTGCGCGAGATCGTCCTCGAGTTCGCCACCGATCTGACCGGGAACGCGCTGCCGTCGCCGGCCAGCCACGGGACCGTGTCCAGCCGTGCGACATAGGGGCACATACCGTCACATTTAATGCCGATATGACCTCTAGAGAACACTAAGGCCTGGTGAAGCTATAAGGTCAGACCCATGCCGGCCGATTTCGACGCGAAGCTCACGGAGCTGACAGCCGAGGTGCTGCGGGACGCGGTTCGGTTCTATGACCAGGGCACCGAACCTAGCCCGGTCCTCGAAGCGTGGAACACGGGGATGCTGAGCGGCCTCGACGTGACTGGTTCCCTCCCCGCCCTGACGAGTTCCCTCCC
>DASWAE010000082.1:0-6219 GCA_036391275.1 Trebonia sp. | reverse complement strand
CGGCCGGCTACCTCGCCGCCGTCTTCGCCGGCCTGGCCGGCCTCATCGGGATCCCCTACGCCGAGGAAGCGCTCCGCTGCGCCCGCCCGGGCCGGCGCCGGCAGCCCCCGGCTGGCCCGGCCGGGGGCCGGGCCAGCCGGGCCAGCCGGGCCTGACGAATCACCCCGCGAATCAGCTGACCGGGGAGACGCCGGTGACGTCCTCGCTAAAGCCGGCCAGGTACCAGTAGCGCCAGAACACGGCCGGGACCCCGTGCAGCTCGACGCGCACGCCGGCCGCCGTCGCCGCGGCGGCGAGGGCGCGCATCCCGCTGAGGTCGATGAATCGGAGCTCATCCAGGCCGATGGCGCAGCCGCCCGCCCCGGCCGCCCGCGCGGCGCTAACCGCCACCGCGAGCGCCGCCGCGAACTGCTCGCTGACAGCGACGTCGACCTCGCCCGACAGCCGCCACCGGCCCGGGCCGTCGGCCGTGAACTGGTACGGGCGCCCGGTTGCCGGGATGGTGCGGTACTCACCGGAAACGCTCATCGCGGCCCTCAGCTCTCGTGCCGCGACGGCACGGGCAGCCCGGAGACGGGCAGCTCGGCCCAGACGACCTTCCCGTCGGGCAGCGGGTCGACGGCCCACCTGCTGGCGAGCTGCGCCACCACGCTGAGCCCGTGGCCGGTCATGATCTCGAACGGCGCGCCCACGGGCTGGGCGACTTCAGGCCCCGTAGCCTCAAGTACCTCAACCGGTGTGTTGTCCCGCACCGCGATCCTGGTCATCCCCGCCGACCGGGAGACGGTCAGGGTGAACCCGGACCGGGCGTGCAGCACCGCGTTGGCCGCGAGCTCCGTGGCGACGATCGCGGTATCGCAGACGGCCGCCTCATCGGCCCCCTCGCCGAGCAGGCCCGTCACGTAGTGCCTGGCCGCCCGCACCGAGTTCCGCTCCGCGGGGAAGCTCCGCTGGTCCGCGACCGCCGTGTGCAGCTGGCACACGTCCCGCACCGGGTCCGCGTTGCCCTGGTCGGCCAGGACGCTGGCCGGGTACCCGCACAGCAGGGCGAACGGCAGGCGCGCGCCGAGCTTGTTCCACAGGTCCTCGAGCTCGATCGCCAGCCCGACGTCCCCCTCCTCCCACAGCAGCGCCACCATCTCGGCATAGATGCGGACCGGGCGCCCGCCGGCCGCGGCCCGGCCGACCAGGGCGGTCGCCACCGCCTCGAACCGGTCGTGGTCCAGTCGGGTACCGGCGAGGAAGCGGCTGAGCAGTGCGGAGGCATCCATCGTCAGTAGCCGTCCGGCCCGCTGTTCTTCGCCGGCGTCGAGGCCCTCCCGCGCCAGCCGCGCCTCGAACGCCAGGCGGTGCGGTGCCGTGGCCACCACCACGACGCCCTCCCCGGCCCTGATGCCGTCGGCCAGGTACCGCCCGACACTGTCCGCAAGCTCGTCGTCTGCCCCGTAGAAGTTGACGATGTGATTCACCGCGCCCCCCGCGAGCTGACCACCTCGATGTGACACGGGCCTAACCTCGCCCAAAGACGGCAACCTAAACGACATCCCCGCGACACGTCCGTAAAGAAAGCGTTAAAGGAACTGCCGCATCCGTTCGGTACCACGACTTTATCTCCCGAACGGGGGCGGCGCGCACCGCGCGCACGCGGAGAAGTGGCGCGAGCCGGAGCCCGTCGACGACGGGTTCCCGCAGGTCCGGCGCGGTGACGGGGCCAACCCGCAGCCGTCCGGGCGGGACTTCGAACTGCGCAACGAGCTGGCGCGCGTCCTCACCAGGGACATGTTCCCCGCCGGTCGCGACGCCCTGGCCGCCCGCCTGGCGGACATGGACATGCCCGGCGACCTGATGGAGCGGGTCGCCACGCTGCCGGCCGGGGCGCGGTTCGGCACCTCACGGGACGTGCTCGTCGCGCTCGGCATCAACTCGCCGGAGACGGAAGGCGAACCGGGCGGCTGACGGCGCCCGGCCACCCCCCCGCCCCGGGCGACCCCCGTTAGACCGCGCGTCATGCGGTAGCTTGGGTTGCTTTGAGTCCGGGCCGTCCCGCGAGCCGGTAGCGCAATGCAATGATGGAACCACGTGTGCGCTAACGCGAAGCCCGCTCAGCGGGCTTTCGCTGTCTAGACAGGGACCCCGCGACGAAGAGGTGATCGGCGATGCCGGTGGCAACGGAAACCGGGCAGCAGGAGCAGATGGAGCAGCTGCTCACCGGGCTGACCGCGGTCCGTGGCGGTGACTTCAGCATCCGGCTGCCCGCGGGCCAGGACCCGCTGATGAACGAGATCGCGGCCGTTTTCAACGGCATGAACGAGCAGCTCGGCGTGTTCACCGCGGAGGTGACCCGGGTGGCCCGCGAGGTCGGCACGGAGGGCCAGCTCGGCGGCCAGGCGGAGGTACCCGCGGTCGCGGGCACCTGGAAGGACCTGACCGATTCCGTCAACGCGATGGCGGGCAACCTCACCGGCCAGGTCCGGGCCATCGCCCAGGTCACCACGGCGGTGGCGCGCGGCGACCTGAGCCAGAAGATCTCCGTCGAGGCCAAGGGCGAGGTCGCCACGCTCGCCGAGACGATCAACGGGATGGTCGACACGCTGTCCGCGTTCGCCGGCGAGGTGACCCGGGTGGCCCGCGAGGTGGGCACCGAGGGCATCCTCGGCGGCCAGGCGGAGGTGCCCGGCGTGGGCGGCACCTGGCGTGACCTGACCGAATCGGTGAACTTCATGGCCGGCAACCTGACCAGCCAGGTCCGCAACATCGCCCAGGTCACCACCGCCGTCGCCAAGGGCGACCTGAGCCAGAAGATCACCGTCGACGCGCGCGGCGAGATCCTCGAGCTGAAGAACACCGTGAACACGATGGTCGACCAGCTGTCGGCGTTCGCGGGCGAGGTCACCCGGATGGCCCGCGAGGTGGGCACGGAAGGCAGGCTCGGCGGCCAGGCGCAGGTCCCCGGGGTCGGCGGCACCTGGCGTGACCTGACCGACTCGGTGAACTTCATGGCCGGCAACCTGACCAGCCAGGTCCGCTCCATCGCGCAGGTCGCCACCGCGGTCGCCAAGGGCGACCTGAGCCAGAAGATCACCGTCGACGCGCGCGGCGAGATCCTCGAGCTGAAGAACACCATCAACACGATGGTCGACACGCTGTCCGACTTCGCCGGCGAGGTCACCCGGATGGCCCGCGAGGTGGGCACCGAGGGCCGTCTCGGCGGCCAGGCCGACGTGCAGGGCGTCTCCGGCACGTGGAAGGACCTGACCGAGTCGGTCAACATCATGGCCAACAACCTGACCAGCCAGGTCCGCTCCATCGCGCAGGTCACCACCGCGGTGGCGAAGGGCGACCTGAGCCAGAAGATCCGGGTGGACGCGCGCGGCGAGATCCTGGAGCTGAAGGAGACCATCAACACGATGGTGGACCAGCTGTCCTCGTTCGCGGGCGAGGTCACCCGGGTGGCCCGCGAGGTCGGCACCGAGGGCATGCTCGGCGGCCAGGCCATCGTCCAGGGGGTGTCAGGCACCTGGAAGGACCTGACCGACAACGTCAACGTGATGGCTAACAACCTGACCAGCCAGGTGCGGAACATCGCCCAGGTCACCACCGCGGTGGCGAAGGGCGACCTGAGCCAGAAGATCCGGGTGGACGCGCGCGGCGAGATCCTGGAGCTGAAGGAGACCGTCAACACGATGGTGGACCAGCTGTCCTCGTTCGCGGGCGAGGTGACCCGGGTGGCCCGCGAGGTGGGCACCGAGGGCATCCTCGGCGGCCAGGCGACGGTGCCGAACGTGGCGGGTACCTGGAAGGACCTGACCGACAACGTCAACTCGATGGCCAACAACCTGACCAACCAGGTGCGCAACATCGCGCAGGTCACCACCGCGGTCGCCAAGGGCGACCTGACCAAGAAGATCGACGTCGACGCCCGCGGCGAGATCCTCGAGCTGAAGACCACGATCAACACGATGGTCGACCAGCTCTCCTCGTTCACCGTCGAGCTCACCCGGGTGGCCCGCGAGGTGGGCCGGGAGGGCCGCCTCGGCGGCCAGGCCGAGGTGGAGGGCGTGTCCGGCACCTGGAAGCGGCTGACGGAGAACGTCAACGAGCTGGCGGGCGCGCTGACCAGGCAGATCCGCGCGATCTCGGAGGTGACCAGCGCGGTCGCCACCGGCGACCTGACCAGGACCATCTCCGTCGAGGCGGCCGGCGAGGTCTCCGAGCTCAAGGACAACATCAACACCATGGTCCGCTCGCTGCGCGAGACCACCGAGGCCAACCAGCAGCAGGGCTGGCTGCAGACCAGCCTGGCGCGGGTGGCCGGCCTCATGCAGGGCGAGCGGGACCTGGAGGTGGTCGCCGAGCTGATCATGAACGAGCTCATCCCGCTGGTCGGCGGGCAGCAGGGCGCGTTCTTCCTCACCGACGCCAGCGAGGAGGAGACCCGGCTGCGGCTCATCGCCGGGTACGGGCTGCCACTGGGCGACGGGGTACCCGACCAGGTGCTCATCGGTGAGTCGCTCATCGGCCAGGTCGCCAAGACGCGCCGGCCGATCGTGCTGAACGAGGTCCCGGCCGGCTACGCGCGGATCTCCTCGGCGATTGGCGAGTCCCACCCGGTGAACGTGATGATCGTGCCGATCGTGTTCGAGGACCAGGTGCTCGGCGTCATCGAGGCCGGCTCGCTGTGGCCGTTCACCCAGGTGCACCGCGACTTCCTCGAGCAGCTGATGGAGGCCATCGGCGTCAACGTGAACACGATGATCGCCAACGCCCGCACCGACGCGCTGCTCGAGCAGTCGCAGCGGCTGACCGCCGAGCTCCAGTCCCGGCAGCAGGAACTGCAGCGGTCCAACGCCGAGCTGGCCGACAAGGCGGCGCTGCTCGCCGCGCAGAACCGGGACATCGAGACCAAGAACGCGGAGATCGAGCAGGCCAGGCAGGAGATCGAGGAGCGCGCCAAGCAGCTCGACCAGGCGTCGCGGTACAAGTCGCAGTTCCTCGCCAACATGTCGCACGAGCTGCGCACCCCGCTGAACAGCCTGCTGGTGCTCGCCCGGCTGCTCGCGCAGAACCCGAACGGCAACCTCACCGCGAAGCAGGTGGAGTACGCGACCGTCATCCACTCCTCCGGCTCGGACCTGCTGCGGCTGATCAACGACATCCTCGACCTGACCAAGGTGGAGGCGGGCAAGATGGACATCAACCCGGAGCGGTTCGCGCTGGCCGGCCTCATCGAGGACCTGCGCGGCGTGTTCGGCCCGCTGACCGAGGAGAAGCGGCTCGCGTTCAGCATCGTCACCGCGCCAGGGGTGCCCGCCGACCTGGTCATGGACAAGCAGCGGCTGCGCCAGATCCTGTACAACCTGCTGTCCAACGCGGTGAAGTTCACCGAGCGCGGCCGCGTCGAGCTGCGCATCGAGACCGCGGCCGGCCGGGAGCCCGGCGGCCCGTCGTGGATCGTGTTCTCGGTGGCCGACACCGGCATCGGCGTCAGCCGGGACAACCTCACCAGCATCTTCTCCGCCTTCCAGCAGGCCGACGGCACGACCAGCCGCCGGTACGGCGGCACCGGGCTCGGCCTGGCCATCTGCCGCGAGGTCGCCGCCCGGCTCGGCGGCGAGGTGACGGTGCGCAGCGAACTCGGCCTCGGCAGCACCTTCAGCGTGCACCTGCCGCTGAGCCAGCAGGCCGGCACGCACCTGCGCACGCTGGCCTCCGACGGCAACATCGCGCCGGTGCCCGCCGCTATGCCGCACGAGGTGCTGCGCGGCCACAGAGTCCTCGTCGTCGACGACGACCCGCGCAACTCCTTCGTGCTCACCGACGTCCTTGAGATGCACGGCATGACCGTCGTCCAGGCGACCGACGGCCGCAAGGCGATCGCGGAGCTCGCCGCGGGCGACATCGACCTTGTGCTGATGGATGTGATGATGCCGCAGCTGGACGGCTACGAGACCACCCGCGCGATCCGCAGCATGCCGCAGTACTCCCGGCTGCCGGTGATCACCGTCACCGCCCGCGCCATGCAGGGCGACCGCGAGAAGAGCATCGACGCCGGCGCGACCGACTACATCACCAAGCCCATCGACATCGAGGAACTCCTCAACTGCATGGAGCGCTGGCTCACCCCCCGATAACAGCAACAAGTGCCCGCGCCGCGCCCGGCAGCCCCCCGCGCCCGCGGCCCCCGTGCCCGCGGCCCCGCCCGGCAGCCCCCGCGCCCGC
>DASWAE010000081.1:0-1806 GCA_036391275.1 Trebonia sp. | reverse complement strand
CAAGGCGCCCAAGGGCGCACACCGCGCCAAGAAGCGCGTCGGCCGCGGCCAGGCCTCCGGCCTCGGCAAGACCGCCGGCCGCGGCGGCAAGGGCCAGAAGGCCCGCACCGGCAACATGCGCTTCGAGGGCTTCGAGGGCGGGCAGATGCCGCTCCAGCGGCGCCTCCCGAAGTTCGGCTTCAACAACGTCTTCCGCCGCGAGCTCGAGGAGGTCAAGGTCGGCGATCTCCAGGGGCTGACGGGCGTGGTCGACCCCGCCGCCCTCAAGGCGGCCGGCCTGGTGCGCGGGAACCGCGACGGCGTGGTGGTCCTGGGCGGCGGCGAGCTCCAGGGCGCGGTGACCGTCAAGGTCCACCGGGTCACCGCGGGCGCGCGCGCCGCCATCGAGAAGGCCGGCGGCACCGTGGAGCTCATCCCGGCGCCGGTGACCATGCACCAGAAGGCCAAGGCCGCCAAGCGGGCCGCGGCTCAGGCGAAGTAGCGGGGGAGCCATCCCCCCGGTCGGTCGGGCGAAAGGGATCCCATGGCGGGCGCGGCGAGCGGGCTGGTGAACATGTTCAGGATCGCCGAGCTGCGGAAGCGGCTCGTGTTCACCCTGGGCATGCTGGCGGTCTATCGGCTGGGCATCTTCGTGACGACGCCGGGCGTCGACCGCGGCGCCATGCGCGACGTGGTCCAGCAGCAGGGCAGCCTCCTCGGCCTGCTCAACTTCTTCTCCGGCGGCGCCTTCGAGCAGCTCTCCATCTTCGCGCTCGGCATCATGCCGTACGTGTCGTCCTCCATCATCCTGCAGCTCCTCACGGTCGTCGTGCCGTCGCTGGAGAAGATGCAGAAGGAGGGCGAGCTCGGGCGCCGGAAGATCACCCAGTACACCCGCTACGGGACGGTGCTGCTCTCGGCCATCCAGGGCTACGGGATCGCCACCTACCTCGAGTCGCTGCGCGCCCACACCGGCGTGTCGGTCGTGGCGGAGCCGGGCTGGGGCTTCCGGCTGCTCACCATGATCTCGCTGGCGGCCGGCACCGCCTTCATCATGTGGATGGGCGAGCAGATCACCGAGCGCGGCGTCGGCAACGGCATCTCGCTCATCATCTTCGCCGGCATCGTCGCCCGCATCCCGGCGGCGGTCTACACCACCGTCCGTCAGATGGGCGCCTCCGGGGCGCAGCTCACCGGCATCGGCCTGATCGTCCTCTGCGCGCTGATGGTGGTGGTGATCGGCGCCATCGTCTACGTGGAGCGCGGGCAGCGGCGCATCCCCATCCAGTACGCGAAGCGGATGGTGGGGCGGAAGCTCTACGGCGGGCAGTCCACCCACCTGCCGCTCAAGGTGAACACCTCGGGCGTGATCCCGCCCATCTTCGCCTCGTCGCTGCTGCTCTTCCCGGCCACGCTGGCGGGCTGGTTCCCGTTCCTGGCCGCCGCCTCCGAGGCGATCCGGCCGGGCAGCTGGATCTACAACACGCTCTACGTGGTGCTGATCATCTTCTTCGCCTACTTCTACACCGCGGTGACGTTCAACCCGGTGGACGTGGCCGACAACCTCAAGAAGTACGGCGGCTACATCCCCGGCATCCGGCCGGGCAAGAAGACCGCCGACTACATCGACTTCGTGCTCTCGCGCATCACCTTCGGCGGCGCCATCTACCTGGCGGCCATCTGCGTGCTGCCGACCATCATCACCAACGAGTTCGGGGTCAACTTCTACTTCGGCGGCACCTCGCTCCTGATCGTGGTCGGCGTCGCGCTCGACACCGTCCAGCAGATCGAGGGGCACCTCATCACCCGGCACTACGAGGGCTTCAC
>DASWAE010000080.1:0-11960 GCA_036391275.1 Trebonia sp. | reverse complement strand
GATCCACCCCACGCCGGGGTAGACCAGGCCGTACTTGTGCCCGGAGGCGTTGATCGACGCGACCCGCGGCACCCGGAAGTCCCACTCGATCTCCGGCTGGAGGAACGGCGCGACGAACCCGCCGGACGCCCCGTCCACGTGAATCGGCACGTCCGGGGCGCCCGGCGTCGCGGCCAGCGCGTCGAGGGCGGCGGCGAGGTCGGTGACCGGCTCGTAGGAGCCGTCCATCGTCGAGCCCATGATCGCCACGACGCCGATCGTGTTCTCGTCGCACTGCGCGACGGCCTCCGGCACGCCCAGGTGGTAACGGCCAGGCTCAAGCGGGACGTACTTGGGCTCCACGTCCCAGTAGCGGCAGAATTTCTCCCAGCACACCTGGACGTTCGTGCCCATGACGAGGTTCGGCCGGTCGGTGCCAAGCCCGGCGGCCCGGCGCCGGGCGCGCCACCGCCACAGCAGCGCCATCCCGCCGAGCATGCACGCCTCGCTCGACCCGGTGGTCGAGCAGCCGACCGCCTGCTCGCCTGGCGCGTTCCACAGGTGGCCGATGATGTTAACGCAGCGGCGCTCAAGTTCGGCGGTCTGCGGGTACTCGTCCTTGTCGATCATGTTCTTGGACGAGCACTCGGCCATCAGCTGCTCGGCCTCTGGCTCCATCCACGTGGTGACGAATGTCGCCAGGTTCAGCCTGGCGTTGCCGTCGAGAATGAGCTCGTCCCTGACCACCTGGAGCGCGGTGCGCGGTAGCACGCCGCTCTCCGGCAGCCGGTACCGGGGAATGTCGCAGCTCTTCTCCCTGAAGTAGAGCGGGTTGATGTCCAGCTCGGTGCGCGACTCGTGCTCGGGCACCTTCCTGTGCAGCGCGGCCATGACCGCCAGCCTAGTAGTGCCGCGATCACCGGGCGCCCACCGGGGACGACGGAATCCCGGAGATGCGCAAGGACGGCTGCTACTTCAGCAGCTTCTGCACCGAGCGGAAGGCCGGGTGGCTGGCGTCCCTGAGCCATTCGAACAGCACCATCTCCGTGCTGACGACCTCCGCGCCGTGCTGCCTGGCGCGCTGGAGCGCGAGGGCCTTGTCGGCCGGGTCGCGGGATCCCGTCGCGTCGGCGGCCAGGGTCACCCGTAGCCGCGAGCCGAGCAGGCCGAGGACGGTCTGCAGCACGCACACGTGCGCCTCGCAGCCGGCGATGACGATCTCCCGCGTTCCGGCCGGGATCAGGTCGTCGAAGCCGGGGGCCGCCGCGGCGGAGAACGCTGTCTTGGCGAGGGTCGCGCTCGGGTAGGCGGCGAGTTCGGGGACGGTGTGGCCGAGGCCCTTCGGGTACTGCTCGGTGGCGAGGACAGGCACGTCGAGCAGTGCCGCCGCCTCGGCCAGCCGCGCCGACCTGGCGACCATGACGTCGCTCTCGTGGATGGCGGGCACCAGGCGTTCCTGCAGGTCGATGAGGAGCACCGCGGTGCCCTTCGCGGTCAGTAGCATGCTCTCCACGCTAGCGCGGGTCAGCGGAAGTAGGCGACGGTGCGCAGTTCGACCGACTCGCGCGGGCACGCGCCCGTCGCGGACGTGTCGCGGAAAGAGGTGTGCGGTGCCCGCCAGGCGACCGAGTGGTCAGTGTCGTGCAGCTTGATAAGCAGCGCCTCGCCCGCGTCCATGGCGGGGAAGTACCACCAGCGGTGCGCCGGGTTGTAGAAGAACAAGCTGGCCGCTGACTCGGCGTCCGCGTCGGGCGCGTCCGGGGCGGCGGGGTCGGGCAGTGCGGGAACCCGGAACAGCAGGTTCGGCGTGCCGTCCTCGGCGTCGTCGGTGGAGCGGTAGTCGCACACGGCGAGCGGCCAGTCCTGCGGCGGCGGGGAGAACGCGCGCCACAGGCTGGTCCACAGCGCCCGCCGGTAGGTTCCGGGTGCGGGAAGCGCCGAGCGGGCGTGCACCCGCGCGTAGCGGTGCGCGATCTCGGTGGTGTGCAGGTCGACGTGCACGTCCGGCGCGGGCGGCAGCGCGCCGCCCCGGTTGGCGGTGGTGCGTCGCATCAGCCAGCCGAGCGAGACGACGTGATCCGCCCCGGTGAGCTCGCGGACCAGGCTGATGGTCTCGCCGGTGTAGGCGCCGTCGAGCACGGGGGGGTTGTCGAGGGCGCGGACGGAGGTCTGGTGGCGCACCAGGGTGAACCCGGACCCGTCAAGCGTGAGGGCGTCGCGGCACGGCCGCCCGTCGGCGACGAAGACCTGGTGGGGCTCGTACCGCGCGGTGGCCCGCTGCTCCCCGGGCGCGACGTAGAGCCGGTTCCGCCTCGACCCGGGCGCGAGGTAGTTGACCGTTCCCCAGACACCGTTCATGGCACCACTATGCGCCAGCGCGGTGACGCGCACCAATCTCCCGGGCTTGCCCGGTCGCACGTGCTCACGTCCCCGGCACGCCGCCCCGAGGGGGCATGCTCACTCGGCCGCGACCTCCGGCTCGGCGGCGGCACGGCGCTTGCCGCGCAGCAGGGAGGCCAGGCCGGCCAGCACCGACAGCGCCGCCGACACGGTGAACACCACGATCAGGCCGCTGTGGAACGGGCCGGACAGCAGGGACGGGAAGTACGTCCGGCCGGTGAGCGCGGCCTGCCCGGCGGCGGGCAGCCGCGCGAGCACGCCGGCCGGCGCCAGCAGGTGCTGAATCGGGTTGACGCCGAGAACCGAGGCGAACAGCGAGGAGACCGGGGGCAGCGAGGCGACCTGGTGCGCGACCCCGGCCGGGACGCCGACCTTGACCAGGCCGCCGGACAGGGTGCCGGGCAGTGAGCTAGACAGGCCCGCGATCATCAGCGTGAACACCACGCCGATCGACACGGCGGTGCCCGAGTTCTGGAACGTAGCGCGCATGCCGGATGCCGCGCCCCGGTCGCGGGCGGGGACCGAGCCCATGATGGAGGAGGAGTTCGGCGAGGCGAACATCCCGCTGCCGATCCCGTTCAGCGCGATGAACAGCGCGAACGCCCAGTAGGGGAAGTTGACGGGCAGCAGCATCAGCGCGATGAACGAGGCGGTGAACACGGCCATGCCCGCGCTCGCGATGCCCCGTGACCCGAAGCGGTCGGACAAGATGCCCGAGACCGGGCCGGAGACGAGGAAGCCCGCGGTCATCGGCAGCAGGAAGATGCCCGCCCACAGCGGCGTCTGGTCGTAGGAGTAGCCGTGCAGCGGCAGCCAGATGCCCTGCAGCCAGATGATCAGCATGAACTGGATGCCGCCGCGCGCGATGGACACCAGCAGGCCCGCCACGTTGCCCGCGGTGAACTCGCGGATCTTGAACAGCGACAGCCGGAACATCGGCTCGGCGGCCCGCGTCTCGATGACCACGAAGACGATCAGCAGCGCCACGCCGCCGATGAGCTCGCCGAGCACGACGGGTGACTCCCAGCCCATCGAGTTGTGCCCGTAGGGCTGGATGCCGTAGGTGACGCCGACGAGCACGGCGCCGAGGCCGAGCGCGAAGGTGACGTTGCCCCACCAGTCGATCTTGCCGCGGTGCCGGACGCCGTTGTCCCGCAGCTTGAGGTAGGCCCACAGCGTGCCGAAGACGCCGACGGGCAGGTTGATCCAGAACACCGCGCGCCAGTCCCAGGCGGCGAGCAGCCCGCCGGCCACCAGGCCGATGAACATGCCCGCGAGCGCCGCGATCTGGTTGGTGCCGAGCGCGAAGCCGCGCCGCTCCGCGGGGAACGCGTCGGTGAGGATCGCGGCGGAGTTGGCCATCAGCATGGACCCGCCGAACGCCTGCACGAGGCGCCAGCCGATCAGCCACATGGCACCGTCGCTGCCCTGAAAGGGGTCGAAGGACAGCATGACCGACGCCGCGGTGAACACCACGAACCCGGCGTTGTACATCTTGACCCGGCCGAACATGTCGCCGAGGCGGCCGAGGTTGACCACGAGCACCGCCTGGACCAGCCGGTAGCCCATGATCATCCAGAGCAGGTAGCCGATGTTCCCCGGGCTCAGCGGGTCGAGGTTGATCCCGCGGAAGATGGCGGGGAGCGCGATGATCACGATCGAGCCGTCGAGCGCGGCCATGAAGATGGCGGCCGTGGTGTTGGCCAGCGCGATCCAGGCGTAGGCGTCGGGCTTGGGCGGCTTCGCCCGTCCGGCCCTGGCCTGCGGGGTCGTGCGCAGGCCCATCAGAGCCGCTCCATCACAGCAGCCCGGCCAGCCGCTCGAGCAGCGCGGAGGCGCTCATCAGCTGGCGGAGCTCGTCCTCGCTGAACCCGTCGCGCAGCGCCGCCGCGATGTGCTCGGTCCGCGCGCCGCGCTTGTCGCGCACGGTCCGCCGCCCCGCCTCGGTGATCGACAGCACGATCCGCCTGCCGTCCTCCGGGTCGCGCGCCCGCTCGATGAGGCCGCGGTCGAGCAGCGCGGCGACGGTCACGCCCATGGACTGCGGGCTGATCCGGTCCACCCGCGCCAGGTCGCTTGACGTCGCGGGCCCGCAGCGCTCGAGCCGGGACAGCGCCGAGGACTCGGCCAGGGTGAGCTCTCCCGCGTACGGGGCCTGCCGCAGCTTGCGCACCACAAGGCCAACAGCGACGCGCAGCGCGCCGGCGACCTCGGTGACATCCGGAACGGACGCGACTGAATCCATACCATCAAGCTTAACTGATAAGCCTGGACTTACCAATTGGCCCGCGATGACCACCGGCACGAAGGTCAATGCGCGGTTCCGCGACGCACTCCACCTGGCCTGCTCATCGCTGCCCCGCGTCTGCTGCTGCCCCGGTCGCGCCTCGTCGGGCGGATGGGCTGGCTGCCTAACCCGTCGCTAGCTTGATGGTCGCCTCGACTAGGTCGAGGTAGGAGGCGACCGCATCGCCGAGCTGGGTCCAGGACGGGGATGAGAGGTATTCCGCGATGCCGCGCAGGGCGCGGATCTGGGCGGCCGGGTTCGGGTCATTAAAGTCACGCCGCTGCCCCAAGAGGCGGATCATCTCACAGGCGCGCGGTGACCGGCGGCCGACGTACTTGCCAGCGATGGAGACGTAGCCGAGGTGAATCTGGCGGACCTCGTCCGCTGTCTTAACCGTTGCGGGCTGGCGGGGGCCACTGGCGTTGAACTTGCCGAATGACAGCGTCCCGGTCTTGACAGGCCGGCGCTCGAGGACGACGCGGCTGTCCGTCGGCCACGGTGTTCGATCAGTGGGGTGGACGTGCAGGTCAACCCAGAGCGGCAGCCCAGACCGGATATGGATTGCGCCCAGTGACGTAGCGCCTGCGGGCGAGTTGTGGCGGCCGTCCGAGAGCAGATCGGCCCGCGCCCAGGGGCTGGCTGCCGGCTCGTTCATGAACTGCCTGATGAACTGGTCGCTCGCGAGGATGAACAGGTCAATATCGCTCCAGTTATCCTCCTCGCCGCGGCCCAGCGAACCGACCAGGGCCACACCGGTGACCGCCGGGTCAGCTTCCAGCAGCCCGAGCACGTGGTCGAGGAGGCGGGCACGGAGCCTGGCCAGCAGCGCCGGCCCCTCCGGAGCTCCGGCAGAGCAGGCGGGATGGGCATTCACGGACATAGCTCCTTCAGTCTGCCGTTTGACGCTCGCACCCGGCAGCCCCGTGTCCACCAGGCCTGAAAATTCATGACGCAAAAGCGGAGCCACCCCTGCGCGCCGCAGCCCCGCGCCGAAGGCGGGCCCGGCGGGCTCAGTGCCGAGGCGGCTCCGGGTTAGGGGAGCGGCTGAACGGTGATGTTCGGGTACGGCGCGGCGAGCGAGGCGAGGTCGTCCGGATCGCCGGTGAGTACGACGCCGCCGCCGGTCTCCACCGCTGCCGCGACCACGTGGGCGTCGGCGAGGTAGCGAGAGTCCGCTTTCGCGCCGGTCAGGACTCCGCCGACCAGGCGTGCCAGCGGGCGGTCGGTGTCGCGGACCCGGATTCCCGTCTCGCGGGCCAGGCAGGCGTCCACCGCTTGGTTGTGGCCGGCGCCCCGGTACAGTTCGGCGAGGATGACGGCCGGGACGATCACGTCTCGCTGCATGAGCGCGGCGGCGCGCATGGCGGCCCTGACCTCCTCTTGCCGTCTGGAGGGGCGGCTGCCTAGCGTGGCCATGGCCTCGGAGTCGAGGATGAGCGCGCGGCTCACAGCAGTTCCATGTACTTCGCGACGAGGGTCTGGTCCACCGGCCCGTGCTCGGCGTCAAGCGAGTCGAGCATGTCGGTTAGCAGGCGGTTCCGGCGGCGCCGTTCCACCTCGGCTCGAATGGCCTCGTTCACCTGCCCGGACAGCGCCTCGTCGGCAGCCTCGAGCTCCGCGACAAGATCCTCGTCAAGCGAGACGGAGACTTTCCGCTTTGCGGTCATACCAGAAGCGTACCACGGTATTACCAGGTCTCCCGCGCTGGTACGTGGCACGTCAGAGCGGGCTGCCGGGTCCCGCATGGCTGGAATGTGGCTCATGCTCAAGACAATATGCGTGACCTATGACATTCAGCGGCGAGAAACACAATTTACCCTGGAGACATTTTGGCAACACTTTGCGATTCCAGAATTAGCTCGTTCGCAGCATGAATGACGCTCTTTGTGATCGCAGTCACGAACCAGGGCTGTGAGGGGGCAGGAGCTCGTTGGTCCCACGGTCCCGAAGCGCAAGACTCGCTGGATCTCGCGATGTCATCATGGCGCGCGGAAAATCCACGACGCAAAAGTGGAACCACCCTGCATGCTGCTGCCCCGCGTCTGCTGCTCTTGGACTGAGCAGCGCCGCCCCGTGTGCGAGCGTTCGTGTGCCCACATGGACCTCTACGGTATGGTGCGTATACCATGGAGGTATATAGATGGAGTTTGAGTTTGATCCTCTGAAGAGTGCGTCCAACCGAGAGAAGCACGGGGTCGACTTCGTCCAGGCGCAGGAGCTCTGGCAAGACCCGATGCGCATCGAGGTGCCCGCGCGCACGGAAGGCGAACCGCGGTGGCTTGTGGTCGGCCGCATGGGCGGCAAGCACTGGTCGGCCGTGGTGACCTACCGGGAGGACAGGATCAGGATCATCTCTGTCCGCCGGGCACGGGATGAGGAGATAGAGATCTATGAAGTCTGAAGAATTCGACCGGGCCTTTGACGACGGCGAGGACGTCACATCTCAGCTGGACCTGTCAGCCGCACGGCGGCCTGGCCTAGAGCAGCGGCGGGTGAACGTTGACTTCCCCGCGTGGATGATCGAGTCCCTGGACCGGGAGGCGCGGCGCCTCGGGGTCAACCGTCAGTCGATAATCAAGGTCTGGATCGCCGAGCGCCTAGAGCGCGGTACCTCGCCGACATGACGCCTTGCCTGCCCCGACAGTCCCTGATTGCGGCTTCCTGGATGACGCGGGAACCCGGCTGCGGGCGGCGGTTTACGCGCGGCTCAGTGAGACCTACGACGCGGCCGAGTCGGTCCCGACCCAGCTGTCCAACGCCGAGCGGCACGCGGGTCGGCGCGGCTGGCAGGTCGTGGCGCGGTTCAAGGATGACGGGTACTCAGCATTCAAGGAGATCCGCCGCGATGACTTCGTGAACCTCATCGGGGCGATCGAGCGGGACGAGGTCGACGTTGTTATCGTGCGGGACATCGACCGGCTGACCCGCAACCTGGCCGACTGGGACCGCTTCGAGAAGGCCGCGATCGAGCACCACGTCATCCTGTCTGCCTACGCCGGCGGGGACCTGGACCTGTCCACCCCGGAAGGCGCCTACTACGGCGGGATGGAAACGCTGCGGGCCAAGCGGGAAAGCGCGGTGCGCAGCGTCCGGGTCCGCGAGGCCCACGACCGGATCGCGCGGCAGGGGAAGATCCCCGGCGGCGGGCCGCGCTGGTTCGGGTGGACGCGCGTCTACGCCAACCCCGACGCGGCCCCGCGCCAGCGGGTGATCCTGCGGCTGGACGTCAACGAGGCCGAGGCAGCCGCGCTGCGGGACGCGGCCGAGCGGATACTGCGCGGGGAGACGATCTACTCGATCGTGTGCGAGTGGGAGCGCGGCCAGGTCCGCCCAGTCGCGTCCGGTCACTGGACCGTGGCGACGCTGGCGAGCATCCTGGCCTCGCCCCGGCTGGCGGGGCTGCGGGAATGGCAGGGGAACAAGCACCCGGCGCAGTGGCCGGCGATCATCGACACAGACACCCACCAACGGCTCGCCAAACTCTTGTCGGACCGGCCGCGCCGAGCGCAAGTCACCGGCAAGCGACGCCACCTGCTGTCCGGGGTGGCGCGGTGCGGCAAGTGCGGCCGACCGCTGTACGTCGACGTGAACCGTTACCGGTGCGCCAGCGGCCCCGGCCAGGGGTGCGGCGGTGTCGCGGTCCGCGCGGACATGCTCGAGGAGTACGTCACCGGCGCGGTGCTAGATGCCCTGGAATCACCGCGCGTGCGGCAGGCCGTGGCCTCCGGGCAGGACAGGGACGCGCCGCGGCGGACGGAACTGCTGGCGGAGATCCGCAAGGCGCAGGACAAGCGCGCCGAGGCGCGCCGTGACTGGGCAGAGGACGTCATCGACAAGGAAGACTGGCTCGACATCAAGCAGCGCACCGACGACCGCATCAACCGGGCCCGCAAGGAGTACGACCGGCTCACCGGGACTGCGACGGTGTTCGGCGACATCCCTCCGTCCGACGCGGTCCGCGACGCATGGCAGTAGTGGAACACCGACCGCCGCCGTGCGGCGGTCAAGGCCGTGCTCAACGGCGTCACGGTCCCCGGCGCAGCGACTCCACGTGCTCAGCCGGTATTGCGCCGTCCCAGGCGGCGATCGCCCTGGCCTCGCTAATCTCGCGCCTCACCTCACCCTGCACGACAGGTGAAGTCATCAGGGCATCCAGGTCGAGCCTCGGCCAGGTGCTGACGGCCAACTGAAAATACTGATCCCTGCAGTAGTCGACGGCGTGGGCCGCGAGCAATAGTCAAGACCTGTGGATCAAGATCTTCTAAGCGGCTTTGGGCTGTGCCTCCTCGCCAGGTCGTTCGACTAGCTTTCCGTTGATGAAGGTCGCTCCGGCGGACCAGTGCAGCGAGATGCGGCGCATTGACCATCCGCCAGTAGTCCCCGCGCGGGCTGGATGCCGCTGCCCGTGCTCGCCGCCGCGGCGACCTTGACTTTGTATCTCAAAGTCAAGTAGTTTGAAGTACAAAGTTCAACTCTGGCTACCGCGCCACCAGGAGGCAGACGTGCTTGAGGACCAGGACATGAGCGTGCAGGAAGCGGCAGCCGTCGTGCAGGATGCCCGCGCACGCGCTCGCAAGGAGCTCGTCATCAGCACGCCTCTCGTGTACATGGCGTGGGGCCTGGTCTGGCTTATCGGCTACGGAGCGATGTGGCTGTCCGTGCGCGGCCAGCACCCCTACACCGGACCCTCGGGTGTCTCGATCGCGGCGGTGTTCGTGCTGGCCGGCTTCGCGATCGCGGCCGTATTGGTCATCGCCAGCGAGGCAGCTGCAGGCATCGACGGCCAATCCGTGCGACAGCGCCGCATCATCGGGAGCACGTGGGCGATCGGATACCTGATCTTGCTCATCACCGCGCCAGCGGTCAGCAGTTCCGTCAGTGCGCGAACGCTCGCGCTCATTAGCTTCGCGGGTCCCGTGGTGCTCGCCGGGCTGACCTATATCCTTGCCGCCGCCCTCGGACGATACCGGCCGGCGCTCGCCCTCGGGGCCTGGCTCGTGATCGTCGGTACTAGCTGCGCATGGCTGGCACCCGCGACAATCCTGGCGACCTGCGCGCTGGCGGGCGGCGGGGCGCTCCTGCTCATGGCGGTCATCGAGACCAGGCTCCGCGCGCATGACAGCTGAGACCGAGCTTGATCCCGTCATTCACGCGCCCGCGCGGCTGCGTGTCGTGGTGACACTGGCCACCCTCCGGGACGGCGACAACCTGTCCTTCACCAGATTGCAAGAACTGCTCGGGCTCACGCCCGGCAACCTCATCACCCACCTGCGCAAGCTCGAGGACGCGGGCTACGTGACGACAGTCAAGTCCGGGAGTGGCGTAGCCTCCCGGACGTCGGTCAGCCTCAGCCCGCAGGGCCGTAAGGCACTGGACAACTACACAGCGGTCCTGCGGCAGCTGCTGGATTCAGCCAGCACCAACGGGACCAGCCCGCAGTAACCAGGCGCAGCAGGCCCGGACGGGTTGGTGGTGCGCAGGTGCACCCAGTGCTCGGCGGCCTGCAGCGCGTAGATCGCAGAACACATCGCGCCGTTCAGTTCGCTCTGGAATTCAGGGACGTCGGCGCGCTCTGAGTCGAATAGCTCGTCAAGAACGGAGATGGCCTTGCCGAGTTCGTCGCCGGTCCCCTCGTGGCCGCCAACAACAGCCGACCAGCCTAGGTCAAGGCCGGTCCGCACTGCGCTTCTGGGGAGCGGTGACCTGACCAGGCGTTCCGCGATCACGCTCAGACGCTCCGCACTGCACAAGGCGAGCACTGCTGCAGCCGTTGGGTTTCCCGCCAGCATCTCGACAAGATCAGACGGCTCGACTTCAGTAACCTCATCCGTCACGCCGCCTCCTCTCAGGGATGCCGGAAACGTCAACTGCTTGGCCTCAACCGGAAATCGTACAGAAGGCCGATTCAAGCACCGGCGATAATCCTTCGGATCGCCTGAGACGTGCATTACGCAGGCCATACCGACTCGTAGTGCAGGTGCACGGCGCCTGGCCGCGTGCGCCCTTACGTGCAGACACCACCGTAAGAGGAAGGTGTCAAGGCGGCGGGTGTGAATTCCGGGTTCCGGCTGGTCAGAAAGGGCCTGTATCACTGATGGGGCGCCCCGCGTAACCGGGTTGCTGCCGCGCGGTTAGCTGGCAGCCCGCCATCCGCCGCGGGTCCGCTCGTGCGGCACGAGCCCCCACGAACCGGGCATCGCAGCGCCCCCCGGGCGCCTGTTCGCAGCCGGCAAGCGCGGCGACTGCACGCCTCCGCGCTCTGGTCATCATTCACGACGCAAAAGTGAAGCCACCCCTGCCCGTCGCCCCGCGTTTGCCCACTGCGGGCGAGGTAGACCTGCGAGAGGTCTATAGCAGTCTTCCCGCTGCCCTGGCTTGTCCCCGGCCGCCAGCGGGATTGCGCTGGCGGCGCGTCCCGGTCATTCACGGCACGGTTGACGGCCCGATCTGGTTGCTGCCATTCTGCCCGCATGGGGTTGGGGGAACGCGTTCGCTACCAGACCTCCTTTACGGACTCGGCCCGCTGGGACGGGTTTGTGTTCCGTCCCGGCGACATCGTGATCAGCACCCCGGCGAAGTGCGGCACGACCTGGCTGCAGATGATCTGCGCCCTGGAGATCTTCAAGAGCGCGGCATTCGGCCGGCCGCTCGACCAGATCTCGCCGTGGCTGGACGTCCTGCTGCGCCCGCTGCCCGCAGTGCTGGCCGACCTCGAGGCACAGGCGCACCGGCGGTTCATCAAGACCCATACGCCCCTGGACGGGTTGCCCTTCGACGACCGGGTCACCTATCTGTGCGCAAGCCGGGACCCGCGGGATGTGGCCGTGTCCTTGGACAGCCATGCCAGCAACACCGACCGGGCCGTGTCCCTCGCATTGCGGGAGGATGTCGTGGGCGCCGCGGCCCTTGGCGAGCTGCTGGCCGCCGCTCCGTCCCCGCCGGGCGGGACCGCGCGCGAGCGCTTCTGGTCCTGGGTCAATCCGGCCGCGTCCGGGAAGTCCGTGTCCGACCTGGAGATCATGCTTCATCATCTGGACACGTTCTGGCAGGTCCGCGACCAGCCGAACATCGTGCTGCTGCGCTACGAGGACCTCCTTGATGACCTCGAAGGGCAGATGCGCTACATAGCCGCCCGGCTCGGGATCGCCATCAGCGAGACAGCCTGGCCGGACCTGGTCCAGGCCGCCACGTTCGCGGTCATGAAGGGCCGGGCCGGCGAGCTCGCGCCCGAAGCCAGCCACGACGGCTTCTATCACGACCGCAGCCAGTTCTTCCACAGTGGAACGGCAGGCCA
>DASWAE010000079.1:0-24940 GCA_036391275.1 Trebonia sp. | reverse complement strand
GGCGGACGCCATGGCGCGCCGTGGCGTCCGCGTCGAAGAGGAACTGTCCCTCGACGCCTTGCTCGCGGACCTGGCGTCGTTACCGGGTCAGCGCTCGGGGCGCGGGCTCGGGGCGCGGGCGCTTGGCGCCCCAGTGGTCCCAGTGCACGACGTCCTCGACCGGCTTGCGCCTGGGCTCCGCCCACCGGCCCTTCGCCGGGTAGCCCATCGGGATCAGCGCCATGGTCAGCGCGTCCGCCGGCAGGCCGAGCAGTTCGCGCAGCTCCTCCTCGTGGCCGTGGTACAGCGTGGTCAGCGAGGTGCCGACGCCGTAGGCGCGTGCCGCGAGGCACAGCTGCTGTACCGCGCCGTAGATGGATGATCCGACCCGCGGGCTCGTCGCTTCCGCCGCTCCGCGCAGCACGGCGAAGACCCACACCGGGGCCTCGTGGATATGGTGCGCCAGGTGCTCCGCCCCGAGGAACCCGCGGGGGGTCAGCCCCCCGGATGATCCTGCCGCGCCGCTGAGGATCTGCTCGCGGCGCGAGCCGTAGGCGGCCTCCCAGTTGTCCCGGTACCATCCCGCGACGCGGTCCTTGACCTGCTGGTCGGTCACCACGACCCAGCCCCAGTGCTGGGTGTTGCCACCGGACGGGCCGCGGATCGCGGCGTCGAGTATCTCCCACAGCACGTCGTCGGGGATCGGGTCGGGAGCGAGGTAGCGGCGGGCGGGGGTCGAGTGCAGCGCCTCGAGGACGGTCAGCGGCTGCTCGCCCGCCTGCCCGCGGCCGGCCGCTTCTGGTGTTCCCATGGCACCATCTCTACCACGAGCGCGCCGCGGCGCGGCTGCGGCACTGGACCAGGCGGCCGTCATCGTCGAGCATAGCCACGGATGACTCGACGCGAGGAGAACCGGTGGCTGACCTTGAGTACGACGTCGCGGACGGCATCGGCACCATCGTGCTGAACCGCCCGCGGCTGAAGAACGCGTTCACGTTCGAGATGATCGACCAGTGGGCGCAGGCGCTGCAGTCGGCGCGGACCGACCCCACGGTGCGCGTGGTGGTGGTCACCGGCGCGGGCGACGCCTTCTGCTCCGGCGTCGACCTGGATGAGTTCAACGCGCAGGCCAGCGGGCCCTTCGAGGTCAAGTCCGCGCTCACCGACCGGATCCACCGGGTGGCGTACGCGCTGGAGGACCTAGACAAGCCGGTCATCGCGGCGGTGAACGGCGCGGCGGTCGGCGCGGGCATGGACATGGCGCTGATGTGCGACATCCGGCTGCTCGCCCGCTCCGCCCGGCTGTCGGAGGGCTATATCCGGGTTGGCCTCGTGCCGGGCGACGGCGGCTGCTACTACCTGCCGCGGCTCGTCGGCATGGCCAAGGCGCTTGAGCTGCTGTGGACCGGGGACTTCGTGGACGCTGAGGAGGCGCTGCGGCTCGGCATCGCCAACCACGTGTACGCCGACGAGGACTTCCGCGAGGCGTGGCACGCCTTCGCCCGCCGGCTCGCGGCCCAGCCGCCGGTCAACGTGCAGATGATCAAGCGCGCCGCCTACCAGTCGGCGCGCGCCGACGTGCGCACCGCGCTCGACCTGATCTCCTCCCACATGGCCGTGGTGCGCACCACCCGGGACTCAGCCGAGGCGATGGCCGCGTTCCGCGAACGGCGTCCGCCGGTGTTCGAGGGACGCTAGGCGGCGGGCTGCTCATGGACCTGTGGAACCTGGACGCGGTGGCGCTGCCGCCCGCGCTGCACGCGCTGCGGCGGGACGTGCGCTCGTTCCTCGCCGAGGAAACCGCGGCGGGCCGGCTCGCGCCGCACTGCGACCAGTGGCTCGCCGGGTGGGACGCTGACTTCAGCCGGCGGCTCGGCGGCCGCGGCTGGATCGGGATGGCCTTCCCGGCCGAGTACGGCGGGTCGGGCGCGGGCGCGCTGGCGCGCTTCGTCGTGACCGAGGAGCTGCTCGCGGCCGGGGCGCCGGTGGCGGCGCACTGGATCGCCGACCGCCAGTCAGGGCCGGCGCTGCTGCGGTTCGGCACCGAGGAGCAGAAGCGCGCGTTCCTGCCGGGGATCGCGCGGGGCGAGTGCTTCTTCGCCATCGGGATGAGCGAGCCGGATACCGGCTCTGACCTCGCGTCGGTGCGCACCCGCGGGCAGCGCGTGGACGGCGGCTGGCGGCTGTCAGGAACCAAGGTCTGGACGAGCGGGGCGCACCGCGCCCACGCGATGATCACGCTGGCGCGGACCGAGCCGCTGCCCGCCGCGCCTCAGCCCGCCGCGCCTCAGCCCGCTGACCGGCACGCCGGGCTGACCCAGTTCATCGTCGCGCTGCCGGCCCCGGACGTGCACATCCGCCCCATCCGGCTGCTGACCGGCGAGCATCACTTCAACGAGGTCGTGCTCGACGGGGTGTTCGTGCCCGATAGCCGGGTGCTCGGCGAGCCGGGCGCGGGCTGGCGGCAGGTGACCAGCGAGCTCGCCATGGAACGCAGCGGCCCGGAACGGATCCTGTCCACCTTCCCGCTGCTCGCCGCGGCGGTGGACTACCTGGCAGCGGCCGGGATGAGGTCCAGTGCCGCTCAGGTCGGCGCGCTGACGGCACGGCTGTGGGCGCTGCGCCAGTTGTCGCTCGCGGTCGCCGGCCGGCTCGAGGCCGGGGCCGCGCCCGCGGTGGAGGCGGCCGCGGTCAAGGACCTCGGCACCCGGTTCGAGTCTGCCGTCACCGAGACGGTCCGGCTGCTCGTCCGGCTGGAGCCGGACCTCGGCTCGAGCCGCCCGCTGCCGCGGATGCTGGCGGAGGCGGTCCTGCACGGTCCGGGCTTCACCCTGCGCGGCGGCACGAACGAAATCCTGCGCGGCGTTGTCGCCCGGGAACTGGGGGTGCGATGAGCGATATCACCGACGCCCTGGTCGCCGCCGTGGCGGACGCGTGCGCCAGGCACAGCGGCACCGATGCCGTCGCCGGCTGCGCGGGCGGCGGCTGGAACGGCCCGCTGTGGACGTCGCTTGAGCAGATCGGCGTCACCACCGTGTCGGTGCCGGAGGAGCACGGCGGCGCGGGCGGCGACGTCGCCACGGCGGTCGCCGTGCTCGCGGTCCTCGGCCGGTACTCGGCCGCGCTGCCGCTGGCGGAGACGGCGCTGCTGGCCGGATGGCTGCTCGCCGGGTGCGGCATGGCGCTGCCGCCCGGTCCGCTGACCGCGGCCGTCGCCGGGCCCGGGCTGCTGCGCCGGGACGGCGGGGACTGGCTGGTCCGCGGCACGGTCCCCCGCGTGCCGTGGGCCAGGCACGCGGGCCACGTGGCGGTGCTTGACGCCGGCCGGGTGGTGCTCCTGCGGCGCGGCGACTTCCTGGTCACCGACGGCGTGAACCTCGCCGGGGAGCCGCGTGACGACGTGTCCGCCGACGCCGTGGTTCCCGCCGCGCAGGTGGGCGAGCTGCCGGCCGGATCACGGGACTGGGCGCAGGCCTTCCGTGAGCGCGCCGCGCTCGGCCGCGCCGCCCTGATGGCGGGCGCCGCCCGCCGGGCGGCTGAGCTGTCGGTTGACTACGCGCGCCAGCGCGAGCAGTTCGGCCGTCCGATCGGCAAGTTCCAGGCGGTGCAGCAGCACCTGGCCGCGATGGCGGGCGAGGTGCTGCTGGCCAAGGTGGCCGTCGAGGCGGCGGCGCTCGCCGTCGACGCGGGCGCCGGCGGCGACGTAGCCGTGGCCGCGGCGAAAACCGTCGTGGGCCAGGCCGCCGGCCAGGTGGCAGCGCTGGCCCACCAGGTGCACGGCGCCATCGGATTCACCCAGGAGCACCCGCTGCGGCACAGCACCACGCGGCTGTGGGCCTGGCGCGACGAGGCGGGCAACGAGGAGGAGTGGTCGGCCGCCCTCGGCCGCGGCGCGCTCGACGGCGGCGCGCACGGCCTGTGGCCGCTGGTCACCGGCACGCGGTGAGGAAGCTCGCGATCGCCGGGGCCGGGCGCTGCGGGCCCACGGGTCAGCTGGCGTTATTGTCGGTGCCGTGTCCAACCGTGAGCTGGTCGTTCTCGGCACCGCGAGCCAGGCGCCCACCCGTGCCCGCAACCACAACGGGTACTTCCTGCGCTGGGACGACGAGGGCCTGCTGTTCGACCCGGGCGAGGGCACCCAGCGGCAGATGCTGTTCGCCGGCGTCACCGCGCACCAGGTCACCCGCGTCTGCGTCACCCACTTCCACGGCGACCACTGCCTGGGCCTGCCCGGGGTGCTGCAGCGGATGGCGCTTGACCAGGTAACCGGCACTATCGAGGTCGCCTACCCCGCCTCCGGCGCCGACATCTTCGGCCGCATCAGGGAGCTGTCGCTGTTCCGCGACGAGTTGTCGCTGCGGGAGCGCCCGGTCCCGCCGGACGGCGCCGTCCTGGCCGACGGCCACGCCTTCCGGCTTGAGGCCCGCCCGCTGTCGCACCGTGTCCCCGCCGTCGGCTACCGCCTCGCCGAGCCGGACGGCCGCCACCTGCTGCCGGCCGCGCTCGCGGCCCGCGGCATCAGCGGCCCGGACGTCGGGCGGCTGCAGCGCTCGGGGAGCCTGGAGCGGAACGGGGGCGTGGTTCACCTGGCCGACGTCAGTGTTCCCCGCCGCGGCCAGAAGTTCGCCTTCATCATGGACACCCGGCTGTGCGACGCCGCCTTCGAGCTGGCCGATGACGCCGACCTGCTGGTCTGCGAGTCCACCTTCGCCGACGCCGACGCCGCCCTGGCTGACGACTACGGTCACCTCACCGCCGGGCAGGCGGGCAAGATCGCCGCCGCGGCCGGCGCCCGCCGCCTGGTCCTCACCCACTTCTCCCAGCGTTACGACGACACCGCCATGGCGCAGCTGATGCGCGACGCGGCCGCCGCCTACGACGGCGACATCATCATGGCCAACGACCTCGACCGGGTACCCGTCCCGCCCCGCTAGCCGGGCGACGGGCCCTTGACATGCCGGGCAGCGGCTCGCAGTATCGGTTCCAGAAGCTAAACCGTAGTGCACGCTACGGTTACTGGACTGGGCGGCACGGAGATCCGGAGCGGTGAAACCATGACTATTCCCGTGCACTTTGTCGGAAGCATCGCGCTCGACACCCCGGAGGAGGTGTTCGCCGCCGCGGGCGAGCTGCTCGGGCCGCACCTCAAGCGGGTGCCCGACGGCGAACCGGGCGGGCGCCGGCTGTGGATCAGCTTCCAGGTTCCCGTGCTGCGCGCCAATCCTGACCTGGAGGTGCCGGGATCGGACGCCACCCTGGGGCTGATCCCGCTGAAGATGAGAGACGGGGTACGGCCGGAAGACCTCCACTTCGGGGAGCTCGGCTACTCCCGCGAGGCCCGGACTTCCTACCAGGATTTCCTGGCCGCCCGCAGCGCTGGCGTCCTGCCAGCCGGGGTCCGCTTCCAGGTAAGCCTGCCGACCCCGTACGCGGTCATCAACTCCTTCTGCGTCCAGCCCGACGCCCAGCAGATACTGCCGGCGTACGAGCAGGCCATGCTCGGCGAGGTCGCCAGGATCACGGCCGCCGTGCCGCACGAGGACCTCGCGCTGCAGTGGGACGTCTGCGTCGAGATGCTGCAGTGGGACGGCCGCTGGGAGGGCGCGCCGCAGTTCCCTGGCATGGAGCAGGCCTTCGCCGGCATGTTCCGCCGCTTGTCCGAGGCCGTTCCCGCGGACGTAGAACTCGGCTTCCACCTCTGCTACGGCGACCTTGACGCCGCGCATTTCGTCGAGCCGGTCGACGCCACCAAGATGGTGGAGCTGGCCAACCTGATCACGGCGAATGCGGGCCGCCCGGTCGCCTACGTCCACATGCCGGTGCCGGTCAACCGGACCGACGATGCCTATTACCAGCCCCTGTCCGGGCTGCGGCTTCCGGCGGGGACGGAGCTGTACCTGGGCCTGGTGCACGTCAGTGACGGCGTGGCGGGTACCAGGCAACGGATGGCCGTGGCCGCCAGGTACGCGCGCGACTTCGGGATCGCGTCCGAATGCGGCATCTCCCGGGGCCGGCACCCGGCCCTGGCCACGGAGTTCATGCGGGTGTACGCCGGCGCGGCCGCGGCCGGCCCCGCGGCGGCCGTCGCCGGTTAACTCACCACGGCGACGGACCCGGCGTCCGGGTCTGCCTGGAAGATAGATCCCATGACCCACCCAGCGCCAGACCTGCCCGGCCACCTGGCCATCAGGCCGCCACGGCAGGAACGCAGCCGCCGGGCCTGGAACCGGATCCTGGACGCCGGCGTCGCGCTGCTCGAGGAGGCCGGCTACGACGGCTTCACGATCGCCGCAGTGTGCGAGCGGGCGCGGGTCCCGCCGCGGGCGGTCTACGACCGCGCGCCGAGCAAGGACGCCTTGTTCCTCGCCGTCTACGAACACGGCATGGCCCGGATACGGGCCGACCACGAGGCCTTCGCCGACCCGGCGCGGTGGCACGGGCTGGACGCGCCCGCCCTGGTCGAAGCCGTCGTCCGGGAGGTGGCGGCGATGTTCGGCCGCCACCAGGCCCTGCTCCGGGCAGTCGTGCTGATATCCGGCGTGCACCCGGAGGTCTACCGTCGCGGCTCTGCCTACAGCCGCGAGTTCGGCGACCTGGTCACCGCCCGGCTGCGGCCGGTCGCCGCGCAGGTCGCCCATCCGGGCACCGACATCGACACCGTGCTGCGGGCCTGCTTCACCACCGTGTTCTCCGCCCTCGTCATCCGCGTCGCGTACGGACCGGGGTTTGCCGCCGACCCGGTCGACGACGCGACCTACACCAGCCAGCTCGCCCGGATGAGCTCCGCGTATCTCCTTGGGCCTGGGCCTGTCCCCGGGGCCTAGCCTCTCCCCTGGCCTGGCCTCTCCCTTGGCCTGGCCCTCCCCCTTTGCCTAGCCCTCTCCCCTGGCCTGGCCTCTCCCCTGGCCTGGCCATGCCCCGGGGTCTGGCCCTGTCCTCGGGTCTGGCCCTGTCCTCGGGTCTAGCCCGCCAGGATGAACTGGGTGACGGCCGAGCTGTGCAGCCAGCGGATCGTGGGCGATGTCGCCGGCGCGCGCCCTGGTGCTTGCCAACGGCGGCGACGCTACCCGGCTCCCCTGGTGGGCGCTCCTAGCCGCGCTCCTCGGCGGCGGACAGGTCGAACGGCAGCGGCCGTGCGCCGGCGGCGGCGGGCGCGCCGCCCGCCTTCCCGACGATGAGGCCCCGGCGGTGATGCTGACGGCACAGCACCTCGTACGTCACCCGCCCGGGACGGCGGGGCTGCTCGCCGGTGTCACCCACCAGGATGACCTCGCCCTCGGTGACCATGACGCCGTCCTCGACCCGCGCGTTGTGCGTCGCCCGCCTGCCGCACCAGCACAGCGCCTCCACCTGCAGGACCTCGGTGCGGTCGGCCAGCTCCACCAGCCGGGCGGAGCCGGGGAACAGCCTGGTGCGGAAGTCCGTCAGGATACCGAAGCACATCACGTCGATCTCCAGGTCGTCCACGATGCTGGCCAGCGTGTCGACTTGCCCCGGAGTGTAGAACTGCGCCTCGTCGCAGATGAAGTAGTCGATCCGCGCGCCGCGGCTGAGCGCGCCGACGGTGTACTTCCAGAAGTCGAAGTCGGGTGAGACCTCGATCGCCTCGTGCGTCAGCCCCAGCCGTGAGGACACCACCGCGTCGCCGGCCCGGTCATGCGCGGTGAAGAGCATGCCGGTGAGCCCGCGGGCCCGCCGGTTGTGATTGGCCTGCAAGGCCAGCGTGCTCTTCCCCGTGTCCATCGCACCGGTGTAAAACGTCAGCTCAGCCACAATGGAGCATTTTGCCACGAACCGGCTAACTGGACGGGCTCGCCGGTCACCCCGGATCAGCGGGCCACGAGGGCCAGGACGCGGCAGGGGCTGCCCGAGCCGTTGACGATGGGGAGCGGCGCGGCGATCACGATGGCGCCGGTGACCGGGAGCCGGTCGACGTTGCGCAGCTGGGTCAGCCCGTACTTGCCGGCGCCGAGGAGGAACTGGTGGCAGGGGAAGGCGGGCTCGAAGCTGTGGGCGGCGCCGGCGTCGGTACCCACGGTTTCCACCCCAAGGCCCAGGATGGCGGTCTCCGCCAGGTAGCTGACAGCGGCGGCCGTCATGCCCGGCGTGTGCGGCCCGCTCGCGTCGGCGTTGGCGAAGGCCGCCGGGTCATCGCCCCGGGCGGCCCAGCCGGTGCGGTAGATCAGCCAGCCGCCCGCGGGAAGGGCGCCGTGCTCGGCCTCCCAGCTGGTGAGGTCGGCGACGTCAAGCAGGTAGTCGGGGTCGGCGGCCGCCTCGGCGGCCCGGTCGATGACCACGGCCGGGCCGACGAGCCGGCTGGCCGGCACCGCGGCGACGTCATCGAGGGCCTGCCCGGTCACCCAGTGGTTGGGCGCGTCGAAGTGAGTGCCGGTGTGCTCGCCGGTCCGGAAGTTGTTCCAGTACCAGGCCGGGCCCCGGTCATCGTAACGGCTGATCTCCTCCAGCTGGAACGTCGCGGTCTGGCCGAACTGCGGTGGCAGGGCAAGGATGGGCGTGCCCGCGTGCAGCGGGGACGTGAGGTCGATGACCTCGATCGATCCGTCAGCCAGTTGCGCGGCCAGAGCGTGCAGATCGGGCATGGTGATTCCTCTACGGGTCAGGGTGCAGCGGAGGCGGATGAGGATGCCGGGTCGACAGCGTATCGCCGAATGGCCCCGGCAAGCACGCGCGGCTCGGGCGGGTAAATGCCGTGCGGGCGCGGCGACGAGCGGGCACCGAACCGAGGATGCCTGGAGGCGTCATGCGACGAACATCCCTGGCACCGTCAGCCCCAGAGGCACCGTCATCGCGGTCCGGGGCGGTGATCATGAAGGGTTATACGTGCTCCCACACCCATAACGCTTCATAACAACAAAACGCTACATGAAAGAGTTCTGCCAGGGCCGATGGGGCGAGTACCAGGCAGCACACTGACCTCGCCGGCCCCGGTAACCCGTCCGGCAACGGGCACTGGCAACGGATGCGGCACGGGGCCGGCCGGCGGACGCGACACGGGCCGACGGGTACGGCACGGGCCGGCCGGCGGGTGCGGCAGCGGGCCTAGAGGCCCTGCCAGGCTGGCTTGGCCTCGTAGACCTCGCTGTAGTAGGCGAGGCGGTCCAGGCGGGAGGCCGCGGGAGGGTCGAGGAGTACCGTGGCGTGCGGGTGCAGTTGCAGCACCGAGGCCGGGCAGGACGCGGAGACCGGGCCTTCGACGGCGGCGGCCACTGCGGCGGCCTTGCTTTCCCCGGTGACGATGAGCAGCAGGTGGCGGGCCTGCAGGATGGTGCCGAGGCCCTGGGTGAGCACGTGGGTCGGCACCTCATCGGGCGAGCCGAAGAACCGCGCGTTGTCCTTGCGGGTCTGCGCGGTGAGGGTCTTGATGCGGGTGCGGCTGGCCAGCGATGAGCCGGGCTCGTTGAAGGCCAGGTGGCCGTCGGTGCCGATGCCGAGGAACTGCACGTCGATGCCGCCGGCCGCCGCGATCAGCGCCTCGTAGCGCTCCCCCGCCGTCGGCAGCGCGTCGGGGCTCGGATCCGGGCCGTTCACCTGGCCGGGGCTGATGCCGAGGCCGTCGGTCAGCTCGCGGGCGATGGTCGCCCGGTAGCTCTGCTCGTGCACTCCGCCGTCTGGCGCGGGCGGCAGGCCGACGTACTCGTCGAGGTTGAAGCAGGTCACCGCGGCGTAGGACGGGCTGGTGCCCGCCTTGTGGCGGCGGATTAGCTCCTGGTAGGCCGGCAGCGGCGTCGAGCCCGTGGCCAGCCCGAGGACCGCGGCCGGCTTGCGGCGGACGACTGACTCGATGACGTCAGCCGCGACCACGGCGATCTCGTCGGCCGTTCCGAGCGGCACGACCTCCATCAGCGGCTTCCCTTCTTGACTGTTTGCACTGTTTCAGCCGCGCCAGGGCGGGGGCGGACTTGACCGCGCCCAGCGCAGGAGCGGACGTGACCGTGCCCGGCGCAGCGACGGACTCGACCGCCCCCAGGCGGGGGCGGAGCTCATCACGCGTTCCCGATCAGGGCGGCGCCAATCGCGCCGGCGGGCGCCCGGCCTGGGAGCAGGCTTACCCGGCCGACCAGATCAAGCGCGGCAAGGAAGGGCGATGCGGCCGCCTGGGCGCGCAGCGCCGTGGTGACCGCCGCGAGCAGCGGCTCTCCCGCGTGCGCGACGCCGCCGCCGATGATAATCGCGGCCGGGTCGACCGTCAGGCCGATCATCCTGATGGCGTCGGCCACCCCGGCGGCGAAGCGGGCACGGGCGGCGATCGCGGCCGGGTTTCCCGCCGCGGCGGCGGCGAACAGGGCCTCGGCGGGCAGTGTCCCCGCTGGCAGGGCCTCCCCTTGGGCTGGCCATGCGGCGGACAGGGCGGAACCCGAGGCGCGCAGCTCCAGGCAGCCGCGCTGCCCGCAGGAGCACAGCGCTCCGACCGGGTCCACCGGCACGTGCCCGATCTCGCCGGCGACGCCGTGCGCGCCGCGCCGCAGCGTCCCGGACAGCACGAAGCCGGCCGCGAGGCCGGTGCCGAGGGAGAGGTAGGCCAGGTCGTCGGCGCCGCTGAGCACGTGGGCGCCCCAGGTGGCCGCGTTGAGGTCGTTCTCCACGACGACGACCGCGCCGGCGCGGTCGGCCAGCCGGTCCGCGAGCGGGAACCAGTCGCCGCCGAGGCCGAGGTTGACCGCGTGGCGGACGGCGCCGCGGCCGCGATCGACGATCCCGGGGATCCCGATGCCGATGTGCCGTGGCAGGGCGCCGTGGAGCCTGGCGGCGAGCAGGTCGAGCACGGTCGCCGCGGAGCCGAGGATCCCGTCGGGGCCGGGCCGGGTGTCCTGGCGGGACTGGGCGACGACGGTGCCGTTGGCGTCCATGACCACGCCGAGTACCTTGGTCGCCCCGATGTCGAGCCCCACCCGCAGGCCACTGGCTCGCATGTCAGCGACCGGCATGTCACTCGCCCCGATGTCCCCGGCCCGCAGGTCCCAGGGCTGAAGGTCCCAGGGCTGAAGGTCCCCGGCCTGAAGGTCCCCGGCCTGAAGGTCGCCCTGAAGATCACCGCTCACGAGACGCCAAGCTCTCCGGAGAGCACGAGCACCGCGGCGCCGACCAGCACCACGTCGTCGCCGAGGGGCGACATGCGCACCACCAGGTCGGCCGACGAGGCGGCCATCACCCGGTCGCGGATGCACCTGTCCAGGGCCTGGCGCAACTCGCCGTCGAGCAGGTCGGGCGGTCCCGCGAGCACGACCTCGTGCAGGTTGAGCGCGGCCACCACCGGCGCGAGCACGCCGCCGAGCACGGTGCCGACCGACGCGAGCGGGCGCTCGCTGTCCCGCAGGTGCGGGGCGGACAAGATCGTCTCCAGGCAGCCGGTCTTGCCGCAGGCGCAGCGCACCCCGCCGTCGTCGACGACGACGTGGCCGATCTCGCCCGCGGCCCAGGCGTGCCCCTGGACGAGCGCGCCGCCGACGACGAGCCCGGCGCCGACGCCGATCCCGATCCGCAGCAGCATCAGGTCCGCCGCCGTGGTCCCGCCGAAGGTGTACTCGGCGAGGACCGCCGTGTTGGCGTCGTTGGCGACGTAGACGGGCAAGCCGAGCCGACGGCGGATGATGCCGGTGAGGTCGACCCCGGCCCAGTGCAGGTTGTGCGCGTCGAGGATCACGCCGCGGCCGTCGACCACGCCGGGCGTGCCGACGCCGACGCCGAGCACCGGCCGGTCGGTGGCGCCGCGCAGTTCCTCGGCCAGGCCCGCCGCGAGGCGCACCGCCTCCTCGCCTGCGGCCCCGTCGAGTTTCACCTCGGCCCGGGCCTTGACCTGCCCGAACAGGTCGAGCACGGCGCCCGTCATCCGGTCGGCGGGCGACAGGTCGAGCGCCACGATGTGCGCGGCGTCGGCGAGCAGGCCGAGGTAGGTCGGCGGCTTGCCGACCTTGGTCTCGGCCGGCGAGCCGAGCTCGCCGAGCAGCCCCTCGGCGATCAGCCCGCCCACCAGGTCGGAGACGGTCACCCGGGTGAGGCCGGTGGCCCGGGCGAGGTCGGCGCGGGAGGCAGGGCCTTCCGCGAACAGGTGCTGCAGGATGAGCGAACGGTGATGCCGGCGGGTGTCCTCGGCGAGCAGCTTGCCCATGGGCCGCAGCGGGCGCGGACGTACTCCGCCTGCGTTCACTTAACCGCTCCCGCGGTCAGGCCGCTCACCACGCGCCGCTCGATGAAGGCGAACAGGATGATGACCGGCACGGTGGCGACCAGGCCGGCCGCGAACAGGTGCCCCCAGTCGACCGAGTACTGGCCGATGTAGTTGTTGATCGCCACGGTCAGCGGCTGCTGCGTCGGGGACTCCCCGAGGCTGAGCGTGAGCGCGACGAGGAACTCGTTCCACGCCGAGATGAAGGTGAAGATCAGCGCGGTCACGATGCCGGGGGCAGCCAGCGGCAGCGTGATCCTGGTCAGGGCGCCGACCCGGCCGAGTCCGTCGACCATGGACGCCTCCTCGAGCTCGACCGGGATCGAGGAGAAGAAGGCGTTGAGTATCCAGACGGCGAAGGCGAGGTTGAAGCCGGCGTTGACGATGATGAGGGACAGCGTGGGCGGCAGGCCGAAGTTGATGAACTCCCGCTGGATGCCAACCAGCATGGCGGCCGGCTGGAACATCTGGGTGGTGAGCACGAGCAGCAGGAACGCGGTGCGGCCACGGAAGCGGTGGCGCGCGGTGCAGTAGGCGGCGGGCAGCGCGACGAGCAGCACGATCACCGTGGCCCCGGCGGCGATCTGCAAGCTGGTGCCGATGCTGCCGCCCAGGCCACCGCCAGACCACAGGGTGGTGAAGTTCGAGAAGGTGAAATGGCTGGGAAAGATGGTCGCCCGGCCGAGCTCGTTGTTCGGCCGCCCGGCCATGACCAGCATCTCGAGGTACGGCAGCAGGAAGATGACGGCGATGAGGTAGGCGGCGCCCGCGACGAGCCAGGTGCGCAGCGGCCGGCGCGCCCGCGGCGCGGTCCCGGCCCGGGCGGCGACCCGGGGGGCGGGCTTAGTCGTGGTGATCACTGGTCGACCTGCTCCTTCCAGCGGGTGGTGGACAGGTAGACGAGGACGATGACGATCACCAGCAGGAAGTTGATGACCGACATGGACGCCGACTGGCCGACGTCGCCCTGCTTGAGCTCGACCATGTAGATAGTGGAGGTGGCGGTCTCGTAGCCGGGGCCGCCGCGGGTCATCTCCCAGATGATCGGGAAGGAGTTGAAGACGTTGATGACGTTGATCAGCGTCGCCACCAGGATCGCCGGCCGCAGCAGCGGCAGCGTGACTCCCAGGTAGGACTTCCACGAGGTCGCGCCGTCGATGGAGGCGGCCTCGTACACGTCCCTGGGGATGCCCTGCAGCCCGGACAGGATGGCGTAGGTGGTGAACGGCAGCGAGACGAAGATCGCGACGCCCATCATCCAGGCCAGCGCGCTGGTCGGGTTGCCGAGCCAGTCGGCCCGGTTAGAGCCAAGCTGCTTGACCACGCCGAGGTGGTGCAGGATCACGTTGATGACGCCGACGTTGGGGTCGAGCGCCCACTTGAAGATCAGCGCGGTCATCATCACCGAGGCGGCCCACGGGACGATGAGCGCCCACCGCGCCACCCGGCGGCCTGGGAACTGCTGGTGGAAGAGCTGGGCCAGGCCAAGTGAGATGAACACGGTCACGGCGACCACGACCACGACCCAGACGAGGGTGCGGAGCAGGACGGAGACGAAGTCGGGCTCGTTGAAGAGGTGGGCGTAGTTCTTGGTGCCGTTGTAGCCGGCGACGAATCCTTCGCCGCCGATCTGCTGGAATGACGACTGCACCATGACCACGACCGGCCAGAGCACGACCACGCCGATGAGCGCGATGGCGGGGCCGAGCCAGAGCAACGGCGCCAGGCGGACCAGGTTGAGGCGACGCAGTGCGGCGGGCATCTTTCTCCCAGGGTTGGGCCGCGCGGGACCTGAACGGGGGGGCGCCCAGGTCCCGCGCGGAATCGGTTAGCTGGAACTATTTCAGCTAGCCGACGCGCTGGCGATCTGCTGCAGCTGGCCAAGTTCGGTGGCCGGGCTGCCGGTGACCGCGGTGCCGATCGTCTGCTGGATCTTGGTCTTAATGTTCGCCCACGAGGTGTCGCTCGGGTACTGCACGGAGTTCGGCAGCGCGGTGAGGAAGGGCGCGAAGACCGGGTCGGAGGACAGCGCCTTGGTCGCCGAGGTCGTCGCGGGGAGCAGGTCGTACTCCTTGTCGAACTGGAGCTGGTACTTGTCCTGGTAGGCGAAGTCGAGGAACTCCTTGATCTGCGCCTGATGGCCATTCGGCTTGAACGCCGCCACGTTGTCGCAGACGCCCAGGGTGACGGTCAGCGGGCCGCTCTTGCCCGCGATCGGCACTGAGGTCCAGTCGGAGGACTGCAGCACGCCGGCCTTCTGGATGATCGGGATGAGCGCCGGCGAGCCGTTGATCATGCCGACCTTGCCCTGGGCGAACTGCTGCCACAGGTCGGTGCGGTTGACCGTGCCCGGGTTGGGCTCGGTGTCGCCCGCGGCGACCAGGCCCTTGAGGAAGGTGAAGGCCTCGAGGTTGGCCGGGCTGTTGATCGTGTACTTGCCGTCGGTCGTGTAACCGCCGCCGGCGCCGAGCATCCACAGCAGCGACTCCGCCTGCGCCTCCTCGGCACCGAGCGGCAGGCCGAAGCCGACGTCGCCGAGCGCCTTGATCTTCGCCGCGTCGGCCTGGACGTCGGCCCAGGTCTGCGGGGCGGAGGAGATGCCCGCCTGGGTGAACAGCTTCTTGTTGTAGAAGAGGGTGCGGCTGGAGGTGGTGAACGGCATGCCGTACTGCGTGCCGTTGAAGGTGCCCTGGTTCTTGAAGCCTGGCAGCAGGTTGCCCGGGTTGGACAGCACGTCCGAGGCGGAGTAGAGCAGGCCGTCCTGGGCGTAGTTGGAGAAGTAGTCGCCCTCGGTGATGTCCGGGTACTGCTTGTTCTGGATCATCGTCTGGACCTGCTGGTCGAAGTTTGTCCAGGCGATCGAGGTGACGTTGACCTTGATGTCGGGGTGAGCGCTCTGGAAGGCGGTGACGATACCGTCCCAGTACTTGCTGCTCGCGTTGCCCGGGCCGGTGCCGTAGTCGGCGACCACGAGCTTGAGGGTGGTGGTGCCGCTGCCGCCACCGGACGACGAACCGCTGCCGCTGCTGCACGCGGCCAGGGCCAGCGCGGCGGCGGCCGCGAGCGCGGCGCCGGAAAGGCGCCGCGGGTACTTCTTGTTCATCGGGGTCTCTTCTCGTAGGAGAGGTTTTTGTTAGTTCACCGTACTTACATATTCCCGTCAAGAGCGTGCGGCGAGATTTACCGCAATGTGACGCGGCGGCGGAGCCCGTCCCCGGTGCCCTGGCCGCGTCGCCGCGGGAACAAGAAGATGAGGATCACCGGCAGGGTGGCGACCAGCGGCCGATGGCGGCCACCTGGTCGCGGAGTCAGGAGAGCACCACCTCGGCTGCGGACGACTGCCCGGCCTTGATCGTCATGACGACTCAGCCCGCTTCATGAACACCGCCTGGGCACGGCGCCGTGTCGCGCCAGGGGCGGGGTGCCGCAGGAGGTACTCGCCATCGGGCTGCATGTCCCACGCCGAGCAGTTGTCCTCGTCG
Organism: Trebonia sp.; assembly: GCA_036391275.1. Classification (GTDB taxonomy): domain Bacteria; phylum Actinomycetota; class Actinomycetes; order Streptosporangiales; family Streptosporangiaceae; genus Trebonia. Next base: position 9,295 of record DASWAE010000079.1, on the reverse strand, counting down.
TAGGTGCGCAGGATGTCCTCAAGTTCGGCGCTGATCGCGGGATCGCAGACGGGGGTGACAGCCTCCATCCGCCGCGAGAGGTTGCGCGTCATCCAGTCGGCCGACCCGATGAAGAACTCGGGCGTCCCGCCGTTCTCGAAGCGGTAGATCCGGCTGTGCTCCAGGAACCGGCCGAGGGTGCTGTAGACCTTGATCGTCGGCGACAGCCCCGGGACCCCTGCGCGCAGGCAGCACAGCCCCCGGACGTTGAGGACGATGGGCACGCCGGCCAGGCCCGCCCGGTAAAGCTCCTTGATCATCTGCGGGTCCTGGAGCTGGTTCATCTTGGCCCGGATCCCGCTGGGCCGTCCGGCCCGGGCGTTGTCGGCCTCGCGCCTGATCAGTGCGACGAACCGCTCGCGCAGGTCATGTGGCGCTATCAGGAGCTTGCCGGGGGTCGGGGCGGGAATGCCGGCGGTCAGTTCGTTGAACACCGCCGCCGCGTGGGCGGCGAGCTCGGCATCCGCGCTGAGCAGCCCGAGGTCCTCATACAGCCGGGCCGTTCCCTCGTGGTAGTTTCCCGTGCCGACGTGAACGTACCGGCGGATGCCGTCTGGCTCCTCGCGTACCACCAGCGCCAGCTTGACGTGTGTCTTGATCCGCTCCACACCGTACGCGACGTGCACCCCGGCCTCTTCGAGCTCCTTGCCCCAGCTGATGTTGGGCGCCTCATCGAAGCGGGCGGTGATCTCGACCAGGACCGCCACCTGCTTGCCGCGGCGAGCCGCCTCCTTGAGCGCCGCGATGATCGGAGAACGGCGGCCGGTGCGGTAGATCGTGAGCTTGATCGCGAGAACGGCCGGGTCCACCGCGGCATCCTGCAGGAACCGCAAGATCGAGGTGTCGAAGCTGTGGTACGGCAGGTGCACCAGGATGTCACCGCGACGGATCTCGTCGAATATCGCGGCAGGGTCGGCGCGGTCCAGGTTGCGCAGCCGCGGGTGAGTCGCCGGCCGGTGCGGGGCATCACGCAGCTCGGCACGGCCTTCCACCGGCAGCTCCATGAGGTCGCCGAGGCTGAACAGCCCGGGAACCGCGATAACGTCGGCCTGATGGGCGTGGAGCTGAGCAGCGAGCCAGCTCCGCAGGCCCGCGGGCATGTCGGCGCTGACCTCCACCCGCACCACGCCCGCGTACTTGCGGGCGGTCAGCTCAGCCGTGACCATCTCGATGATCGCACCAGGCGAGAACTCCACGTCATGATCCTCGGCCTGGTCGGCCCACGGATCGTCCTTCGCGCCCCTGGTGACCCGGAAGAAATAGCAGGCCGACGCCGATGCCCGCGGGAAGATCGCGCTCAGGTTCGCCGCGATCACCTGCTCAAGGGGCACCCAGCCCGCCTTGTCTGGCAGCGGCACCCAGCGCGGCCGGTTGGCAGGCGCCTTGATCCGCACGAAGCGGGGGTTCTCCCGGCCCGGCTCGCTGACCAGTACCGCCAGGTTGAGGCCGAGGTTGCTGATGAAGGGGAAGGGGTGCGCGGCGTCGGCGGCCAGCGGGACGAGGATCGGTTCCACCGAATCCCGGCAGTAACGCGCGAGGAAGTCCCGCTGGGATGAGCCGAGTTCGCCGACATCCAGGACCGGGAGTCCCAGGTCACGCAGCGCGGGACGCAACTGCTCGTCCACCAGCGCGGCCACCCGCTGCTGCTGGGAGCGCAACTCCGCGCGGCAGGCATCGAGCACTTCCGCCGGGCTCATGCCATCGGGCCCGCGCCTGGCCCCGCCCTTCTGGACCTGCCGGACCAGGCCGCCGATCCGCTTCATGGCGAATTCGTCATGGATCATGCCCATGATCCCGGCGAACTTGACCCGCTCCAGGAGCGGCTGCTCCGGGTCTTCCGCCAGGGCGAGCACGCGGCGGGCGAAGCTCAGCCAGCTGAGCTCCCGGTTGATGAAGGCCGCCGGAGAATCCGGCGTGATTTGTCCAGCCAAGGTCATCCGCCGACACCTCGAGACACTCGCCTCAGCCTACGGGGTCAGCATCAAGGTTCGCCCTGAGGGGGTCAGCGGGCTAGAGCAGAAGGTCAGCACGGCAGAGGGCAAAGGCCACGCAGGAGCCGCTCGCCGGCTAACCCGCTGAAGACGCGGCTCGCCAGGAAGTCGGCGGGTTCCAGCCGCATGAAGTCGTCCTTGCCGAGCGCTCCGGCGGCGGCGACCAGCCGGCTGGCCTGGCGCAGGCGGGCCCGCTCCAGCGCGTTGCGGACGCTGCGCGCGTTGGCGAACCGCGGCTGGGTCATCCGCCGGGCCAGGTACTCGCGGAAGACCGCCTGTGCCTGGTCCGACAGCCGGTATCCCTGACGGCCGAGCATCAGGTCGCCGATCGCGGCGAGCTCGTCGATGGTGTAGTCGGGGAACTCAAGGTGGTGGGCGATCCGCGAGCTCATCCCCGGGTTGGCGGCGAAGAACGTCTCCATCCGGTCGGCGTACCCGGCCAGGATCACCACCAGGTCGTCGCGGTGGTTCTCCATGTACTGCAGCAGGATCTCGATGCACTCGCTCCCGTAATCGCGCTCGTTCTCCGCCCGGTACAGGTGGTAGGCCTCGTCGATGAACAGCACGCCGCCCGCCGCCCGCCGCAGCACGTCCTTGGTCTTCGGCGCGGTATGGCCGACGTACTGCCCCACCAGGTCGTCCCTGGTGACGGAGACCACGCGGTCGCCGCGCAGGTAGCCGAGCCGGTGCAGCAGCTCGGCCATCCGCAGCGCCACCGTGGTCTTACCGGTGCCGGGGTTCCCGGTGAAGCACATGTGCAGGCTCGGCGGCTCGGCGGCGAGCCCGAACCGGGCGCGCACCCGGTCGACGAGCAGCAGCGCCGCGATCTCGCGCACCCGGGTCTTGACCGGGACGAGCCCGACCAGCTCGGCGTCGAGGGAGTCGAGCACCGCGTCCACCCCGGCCGCCGAGCGCTCGGCGGACAGGTCCACCATCGTGCCGGCGCTGAGCGGCTCGGCCGGCGCGGGGTCCGGCGGCTGCCCGGGTCCCGGCACGCCGGACACCGACCTGGGCAGCGCGAACCCCTGGCGCCCGCCGTTCACAGTCGCTCACCGGGCGGGCCCTCATCGAGCGGCCGGTTTACCAGGAAGGACAGCGCGGTCGTCTGCCTGCCGTGCCGCGCGTCGTACGCGGTCACCATGATGTAGCGGTCCGGGTAGGCCGCGCGGCACTCGTTGACCTCGTGCAGCGCGCCGGCCGGGTCCCGCAGCCCGAACATCGGCAGCCCCCACATCTCCCACAGGTTGCCGCCGGGACGCGGGTCGCCGGCGGACTCGACGCTGATCGCCCAGCCGTTGCCGATCGCGTAGCGCAGCTGCAGCGCGATCTCCTCGTCGGTCAGGTCCGGCAGGTAGGAGAACGTCCCCGGGGTGATCCTCATGACGGGGTCACCGCCAGGTCGGGGGTGTCGGTGGACTCGTAGCTGAACGTCACGTCGCCCCAGGTGGACAGGGCCATGTCGAGCTCGCGGCTGCGGCGTGCGGCCGCCCGGAGGATGTCCGGTCCCTCGGTCGCGATATCACGCCCCTCGTTCCGCGCCTTCACCATCGCCTCCAGGGCCACCCGGTTGGCCGTCGCGCCCGCGGCGATGCCAAGCGGGTGGCCGATCGTGCCGCCGCCGAACTGGAGCACCACGTCCTCGCCGAGGTGGTCGAGCAGCTGGTGCATCTGCCCGGCGTGAATGCCGCCGGACGCGACCGGCATGACGCCCGGGGTGGACACCCAGTCCTGCTCGAAGAAAAGGCCGAGCCGCGGGTCGGGGTCCGCCTTGTCGCAGCGCAGCGTCTCGTAATACCCCCGAACGGTGGCGGGGTCCCCCTCCAGCTTGCCCACCACCGTCCCGGCATGCAGGTGGTCGACGCCGGCCAGCCGCATCCACTTGGCGATGACCCGGAAGCTCACGCCGTGGCTCTTTTGCCTGGTGTAGGTGGAGTGGCCGGCCCGGTGCAGGTGCAGCAGCACGCCGTTGCGCCTGGCCCACTTGGCCATCGACTGGATCGCGGTGTAGCCGACGGTCAGGTCGATCATGACGATGACGCTGCCGATCTCCTTGGCGAAGCCGGCCCGCTCGTACATGTCCTCCATCGTCGCGGCGGTGACGTTGAGGTAGTGGCCCTTGACCTCGCCGGTCTCCTGCTGCGCCTTGGTGACCGCCTCCATGCAGTGCGTGAACCGGTCCCGCCAGCGCATGAACGGCTGGCTGTTGATGTTCTCGTCGTCCTTGGTGAAGTCGAGGCCGCCCCTGAGGGCCTCGTAGACGACGCGGCCGTAGTTCCTGGCGCTCAGCCCCAGCTTGGGCTTGACGGTGGCGCCGAGCAGCGGGCGGCCGTACTTGTTCAGGTACTCGCGTTCCATCACGATGCCGTGCGCGGGCCCCTGGAAGGTCTTGACGTAGTGCGGCGGGATGCGCATGTCCTCCAGGCGCAGCGCCTTGAGCGCCTTGAAGCCGAAGACGTTGCCGATGATGCTGCTGGACATGTTGGCGATCGAGCCTTCTTCGAACAGGTCCAGGTCGTAGGCGATGTACGCGATGTACTGCTCGGGGTTACCCGGGACCGGGTCGATCCGGTAGCACTTGCCCTGGTAGTGGTCGTAGGCGGTGAGCCGGTCGGTCCACACCACCGTCCAGGTGGCGGTGCTCGACTCGCCCGCCACCGCGGCGCCCGCCTCCTCCGGCGGGACCCCCGGCTGGGGAGTCACCCGGAACGCGGCGAGCACGTCCGTCGGCTTGGGCTCGTAGTCCGGCTGCCAGTAGCCCATCTCGGCGTACTGGAGCACGCCCGCGCTCCACCGTTGCGCCATGTCTTGGCTCCCATCGCTCGCTGGCCAGCGGATTCGCCGGCCTGCTTGCCATGATGTGCGCGGTTACTGCAAATGATCAATCAAGTGTTTTGATGGATACTTGAGTATCTACTTCACTGTCTGGCGGTACGCCAGCCCTCGCGGGTGACGAGGTGCCGGACGAGCAGTTCCGCCGCCGCGGGCGGCCGGGGGTGCGTCACCGCGCGCCACGGGCGCCGCAGCGGCGTTCCCGGCACCGGGACCTCGGTGAGCGCGCCCGTCTCCAGCTGGTGCCGCACGGCCTCGCGGGCGACGAGCGTCGCGCCGAGCCCGGCCACGGCGCAGGCCACGACCGCGCCGTTGGAGCCAAGGGTCAGCCGGGGCGGTGCGGCCTCCAGCCCGGCGAGCAGCGCCTCGCCGTGGGCGCGCGTCGCCGAGCCGGCCTCGCGCTGCAGCCAGCGCGTGGCGGCCAGGTCGAAGCCGGCCGCCGTGGCCGGCGAGGCGACCACCACGAGCAGGTTCGGCCGGGTCGCCCTGGTCACCGCGCCGGGCACGTGCGCCGGCGGCCTGCCGCCGATCATCACGTCCGCCTCGTGGGCGGCGAACATGGCCCACATCCGCTCGCTGCTGCCGACCTCGAGCCGCAGGTCGACCCCCGGGTGAGTACCGAGGAACGAGGCGAGCTGGCCCGGCAGCAGGTGCTCACCCGCGCTCGTCACCGCCGCGACGCGAACCCGCCCGCGCTCCGGGTCGTGCCCGGACCGGGCGGCGGCGAGCGCCTCCTCGTGCAGGCCGAGGATCTGCCGCGCGTAGCCGGCGTAATCCTGCCCGGCCCCGGTCAGCCGCAGCCCCCGGCCGTCGCGCTCGACGAGCGGGACCCGGACCTCGCGGGCGAGCGCCGTGAGCGCGGCCGACACCGCGGACTCGGTCACGGTCAGCCGCCGGGCCGCCTCCCGCACCGAGCCGGCGTCGGCGACGGTCACCAGCGCGCGCAGCCGTGCCACCGTTGACACAGGACTCCTCGATCAACGTTGAGGATGAAGTATTCGGTTAAGTATTGCTCCTGCCGTGCGCGGCGGCCAGGTCCACGGCGCGCCACCGCGGGGCGGGCGAGGCAGGAGGGCCTAGCGATGCGCCGGAAACGGAGCCGACAGCTCCGCGATGATGGCCGGAACCGCGGAAAACCCACCTATGCTGCCATCGCGTGCCTGGTCGACCATGATCATGAAGGGTTGTCAGTGCTATCACGCTAATAACACTTCACGACACCGAAACGCTTCATGATCTTGGCGGAGTTTCGGCACTGGACAGTTACCAGCGAGACATTCGTTGTGAATGAGGCGGCGGCGGCACGAGGGGAGGCCAGGGCAGGCGCCGCTTCCCTCCCTGCCGGTCCCCCGGCCGGGGAAGCCGCGGCACGGGGCGGGAGCGCTGCCCGGCTACCTGGCGGCCTCGATCAGGTGGTAAAGCAGCAGCAGCTGGGTGATCGCCAGCGGCTCGCTGCGCTGGCCGCCGTCTAGCTCGCCGAGGAAGCCGGGCGGCTCCGCGCGCTCGCCGAGGCCGGCCCAGATGGCCTTCTCGATCATCCGGCTGTCTTCGCGCGGCGCGTAGCCGTGGACGTGCAGCGCGTCCACCGGCCGGCCGTCCTCGTCGCGGGTCAGCCGCACGTGCATCGACTGGCCGCTGCCGGCGAGTACCCCGCTCAGGTCCGGATGGCGGATGGTCGGGCGCAGCAGCAGTTCGGCGGAAAGCGGCGTGCCCGGCGGGTCACCGCGCCGCTCGACGGGGGCGAACTGGATGACGATGTCGGCGCGGCGCCGCTGCGGGCGGATGAACGCCTCCGATTCGGCCTCACGCCGGTCCAGCTCGGCGAGCACCTGCTCCCGCCGGTAGCCGCGCTGGGTGGTGTCCCGCCTGACCTTCCACTCCCGGCGGATCTTTTCCGGCGGGTTGAGGTAGACGGTCACGTCGAAGCACGCCGCGGCGAGCTTGGTGTGCAGCGGCAGCAGCCCCTCCACGATGACGAACCGCTGCGGCCGCACGTACTCGGGGCGGGTCAGCTGGCCGGTGCGGTGGTCGTAGACGGGCTTAAGCACCGGGTGGCCGGTGGCGAGCAGCTGCAGGTGCTGCTCCATGATCTCGACGTGATTGCAGTCGGGGTGCAGCGCCGTGAACGGCAGGCGCTTGCGTTCCTCCCGGTCGTAGCGGTGGTAGTCGTCAACGCACACGGCGGTGCACTGGTCCGCGCCGAGCGCCCGGACCAGGCCCGACGTGATCGTCGTCTTGCCTGCCGCGCTGTCGCCAGCGATCGCGAGCATGACCGGCCGGTGACCCGGCGCGCGCGGGTCGTCCGTACGGTGCATGCGCAATAGCTTGTGGGGCATACGGTCACGTTAGGTATTCGCTCCGGCCGGGCGAATCCCCCCGGCGGGGGGACCACCGGGGGACCCCGGCCGCTCGCCGGCGGCGCGCTAGCGGCGCGCGGCCGGGAGGCCGTCGCCCGCGTCGGCGCTAGTGGGATTCCGCGGTCACCGCTTATCGTCTTCAGTCATGGAGAACCGGCCGGTGCGCGTGGTCCTTGTCGATGACCACGAGATGGTCCTGGAAGGGCTGAAGGCCATGCTGGCGCAGTTCGCCGGGCGGGTACGGGTGGTCGGGCAGGCGGCCAGCGCCGAGGAGGCACAGCCGGTGGTGACCGCGCTGTCCCCCGACGTGGTGCTGTGCGACGTCCGGCTGCGCGGGTCAAGCGGCCTTGACCTGTGCCGGCGGCTCGCCGAGGGCAACCCCGGCTGCCGGGTCCTGCTGCTGAGCGTCTACGACGACGAGCAGTACCTCTACCAGGCGCTGCGGGCCGGCGCCGCCGGCTACCTGCTCAAGCGGGTCACTGGCGAGGAACTGGTCAGGGCGCTGGAGCAGGTGCACGCCGGGGAGACGGTGGTCGACGCGACGATGGCGGCCCGCGTGGCGTCGTCGGCGGCGCGGCTGGACAGCGGGGAGTTCTGGCCGGGCGCGCGGGTCGGCCTGTCCCAGCGGGAAAGCGAGGTACTCGGCCTGATGGTCGCGGGCCTGTCCAACCGGGCCATCGCGAGCCGGCTCGTGATCGGCGATGAGACGGTCAAGAGCCATGCCCGGGCCATCTACCGCAAGCTCGGGGTCCGTGACCGGGCGGGCGCGGTGGCCGCCGCGCTGCGCGAGGGGCTTTACCGGTGAGCCGCCCTCTTGACCTGGCGGACCCCGAGCGGGAAAACGCGCTGCTCGTCGGCATCATCGAGGCCATCTCGGCCGGCCCGGAACTCGGCCCGCTCGCGGCGAAGGTCGCGCGCCTCATCGTCGAGGCGACCGCCACGGACGTCTGCTTCGTGCACGTACTTGACGACGGCGGCGCGGCGCTGACCCTGGCCGGCGCGACGCCGCCGTTCGACAGCCAGGCGGGCCGGATCCGCCTCACCGTCGGCGAAGGGGTGAGCGGCTGGGTGGCCAGCCACCATGAGCCGGCCGTGATCGCCGCGGACAAGGCGACCGACCCGCGCTACGTGTACTTCCCCGAACTGGGCGGCCAGGACTACACGTCGATGGTGTCGGTCCCGATGGAAAGCCGGCTGACGGGGCTGGTCGGCGTGCTGAACGTGCACACCAGGCAGCGCCGCGACTTCACCGAGCGGGACGTCCGGCTGCTCACCTCGATCGGCAGCCTGGTCGCGGGCGCGGTGCACCAGGCCCGGCTGCACCGCCGGCTCACGGCCAGGGAGCATGCCGCGGAACGGTTCGCCGAGCAGGTGATCGCGGCGCAGGAGGCCGAGCGCCGCAGGCTGGCCGGCGACATCCATGACGGGATCTCGCAGCGGCTGGTGAGCCTGGCTTTCCACCTGGACGCGGCCGGCCACGCCGTTCGCGCAGACGCCAGCCTCGCGGCGGCCGAGCTGGCACGGGCCAGGGAGCTGACCGACCTGACGCTGGACGAGGCGCGAGCGGCCATCGCAGGCCTGCGCCCGCCCGTCCTGGACGACCTGGGACTCGCCGACGGGCTGGCCAGCCTCGCGCGCTCGATCGCGCAGGTACGGGTCCGGGTCACCGGCACGGGGTGCACCGACTGCCCGCTGCCTGAGCACGTCACGATCGCCCTGTACCGGATCGCGCAGGAGGCACTGCAGAACGTGGTCAAGCACTCCCAGGCGGCCAACGCGGAGGTCGAACTCGACTGCGACGCCGCGCGCGTGCGGCTGCGGGTGGCCGACGACGGCCAGGGATTCGACATCGGGGCGCGAGCGGACGGCGAGGCGTCCTACGGCCTGCGCAGCATGACCGAGCGCGCCGAGCTCGTGGGCGGGCGGCTCACCGTCACCTCCAGGCCCGGGCTGGGCACGACCGTGACGGCGACCGTGCCGGTGCGACCCGGGTGACGTGCCGCCTAGGAGACGTTCCCCGGTCCGCTGAGCTGCGGCGGGCTGCCACCGGGAACCCGGCCCCAGCCAGTGGCTAGCCGC
>DASWAE010000078.1:0-37072 GCA_036391275.1 Trebonia sp. | reverse complement strand
CCCCTACGCCGCCGCCGAGCGCGGCTACGTCGACGCCGTCATCCGCCCCGCCGAAACCCGCGCCGCCGTCACCCGCGCCCTCATCAGCCTGCGCACCAAACGCGAAACCCTGCCCCCCAAGAAACACGGCAACATCCCGCTGTAGTAGTGACGCACCGTGACAAATGGGACCGCTGGTAGCGAGTCGGAAAGCTTCCGCCTGCAATCCCGCGTCAAGTGGCCCGCGCACGGTCCAACCTGCCCTAGAGTCGTAGGACGATGAGCGAATTCGCCGCCCCGATGCCCGTCCTCGCCAGATACGCGGTCATGGTTGACGTCGGGTATATCTACGCGGCCGCGGGCGAGCTGCTTTTCGGTACCAGCGCGCGCCGTGACTACCGGGTCGACGCCGTCGGCCTGATCCAAGCGGTAACGAAGCACGCCGATGAGCTCTTCCGCGGCGAACTGCTCCGCGTCTACTGGTATGACGCGGCCCGTGACCGGGTGCCCACGATCGACCAGCGCGTCGTCGCCCAGATGGCCTGGGTCAAGCTCCGGCTTGGCAACCTGAACGCCCGCGGTCAGCAGAAGGGCGTGGACGCCAACATCCGCGCCGACATGGAGGCCCTGGCCAGGCACCGCGCGATCACCGACGCGGTACTCATCGCCGGCGACGAGGACATGGTGCCGGCCGTGGAGGCCGCGCAGGCCTTCGGCGTACGGGTCCACCTGTGGGGCGTTGAGCCGCCGTACGGCACCAACCAGGCCGAGCGACTGGTCTGGGAGTCGGACACGGTGGATGTTCTCGATGCCCCCTTCGTGCGGCCGTACTTCACCAAGAACCCGGTGACCGAGGCGCCCCGCCCCGACGTCCAGGCGTCCGTCCCGTCTCCTGCCCAGCTGTTCGGCGAGCACCGCCCGCGGCCGCCCGTGCAGATCGGCCGGAACTCGCACCTCGCGCAGACCGGGCCGATACCGCACATGTCGTCGTCGCAGACCGGCCCGTTGCCGCGGCTCGGCCCGGACCGGCGGCACGTCGAAGAGGCCGGCGAGCATGTCGCGCACAAGTGGATACTCACCCGTGGCGCGGACAACATCAGGGACCTGCTGCCCGGCCCGATCCTGCCGCCCGTCATCGACAAGGAACTGCTCGTCGAGGCGGAGAAGGAACTCGGCCAGTCTCTGCGCCCCTACCAGGAAGCCCGCGAGTGGCTGCGGGACGCGTTCTGGGCGCGGGTGCACCGCGAGTTCGGCATCGGTGTCGGCAAGTCCCGTGGGTGATGTCACCCGGGGGGACGACCCCCGGATGCCGGCTGAACCATCCCTGCGGATCGTGCGCGGCGACGCCAGCCCGGAGGAGGTCGCGGCCTTGGTCGCCACCCTCACCGCCATCGCCGCCGCACGGTCCAGGGCCGCGGAAGACGCGACGCCCGCACCCGTTCCGTCGCACTGGAACGACCCGGCCCGGCGGCTGCGCGCGCCGCTGCACCCGGCTCCCGGCGCCTGGCGCCGCTCCGCCCTCCCCTGACCGGGACCCCCGAGATCGTCATGTGATTTCTGGCCGGCTATGGCCGGCAAAAGTCACACGGGGAAGCGTGCGGCCGGGCCTTGCCCGGGTGATCGCGGGTCAGATACGTTCGCGGCGTGGCTGAGCGGTGGCGCGACGTGGCGCATATCGGGCATGCGGAGCTGCTGACGCCGACGCCGGAGGCGTCGCTCGAGTACTTCACCGCGCTGCTCGGGCTTACCGTCGCGGGCGAGCGGCGCGGCTCCTGGTACCTGCGGGGATACGGGGACTACGAGCCGTACTGCCTCAAGCTCACGGCTTCCGCCGCCCCAGGACTCGGCCACCTGGCGGTGCGCGCCTGGTCGCCCGAGGCGCTCAATAGGCGGGTGGAGTGGCTCAAGGCGGCAGGCGTCTCCGGCGGCTGGGTCGAGCCGGAGGGCGGCAAGGGGCCGGCCTACGAGTTCACCGACCCGGACGGGCACCCGGTCCGCATCTACTACGAGACCTCGAAGTACCTGCCGCCCGCCGCGGACCGGCCCGCGATGAAGTCCAATCATCAGCGGTACCGCGGAACCGGGGCGAACGTGCGCCGGCTTGAGCACGTCAACCTGATGGCACGGGACGTGCGGGCCTGCCGGGAGTTCTGGGCGGACGGGTTCGGGCTGCGGACGTTCGAGGTGATCAGGCGCGACGACGGGTCGGAGGACGGCGCCTGGCTGTCCTCGACCGTCCAGGGGCATGAGGTCATTTACGTGCGCGACTACCTGCAGGGCACCGGGCTGTCTGGCTCAGGGCGGCTGCACCACCTGGCGTTCTGGGTTGACTCGCGCGAGGACGTGCTGCGCGCGGCCGACCTGATGAACGACGCCGGCGTGCCGATCGAGGCGGGCCCGTCACGGCACATCCCGATCCAGGGGTTCTACCTCTATACCCGCGAGCCGGGCGGGAACAGGATCGAGGTCTGCTCCGGCGGTTACCTCGGCTTCGACCCCGACGACGACCCGGTGGTGTGGACGGCGGCGGAGTACGCCGCCAAGCCAGGCTGGGGCGCCCGGCTCCCGTCAACCTTCCGGAGCTACGGCACTCCCCCGCTAGGTGCTCCCGAGGAGTCAGTGACTTCCGACTGGCCCGCTCCGCCGCCCGGCCGCCTCTAGGGGGATGGTTGCGGCAATCAGCCGCCTATAGCCGGCCCGTTGCCACAACCATCCGGCCCGCGCGCCGGTACCGTCGTGTTCGGGCGATGTCGCCGGGTCGAAGGCTGGCTATCGAGGTGGGGGCATGAGGAAGGTTGCTTGGCTGGTCACGGCGGTACTGATCCTGCTCGGCGGCGCGGGGTGCGCGTCCCCGCTAGCCCGCGACGCGGGCGGCACGTCGTCCGCTACGGCCAGCCCGGGCAGCCCGGGCAGCCCGGGCAGCCCGGCCAGCAGGAAGATCGTCAAGGTGGCGACGAGCACCAGGACGTACTCCATCACCGCGGGCGGCCTCAACCGCAGCTACGAGGTCATCGCGCCCGACGGCGGGCTGCCCAGGTCGGCCCCGGTCATCGTCATGCTCTCCGGTTACGGCGCCAGCACCTCCTCAGAGATCACCAGGGACCAGCTGGTCCCGTACGCGAGCAGCGGCCAGGCGGAGATCGTCTACCCGGTGGCGGTGCAGAAGTCGTGGAACGCCGTTGACTGCTGCGGCTACGCGCACACGCACAACGTGGACGACATGGCCTTCCTCAAGGCGCTCGTGCCCGCGGTGGATCCCGGTCACGCGCGCCCCGTCTACGTCGTCGGGTACAGCAACGGCGCCCGGCTGGCGTACCGGGTCGCCTGCACCGACCCGGGCCTGTTCGACGCCTACGCGGCGGTGAAGGGCGGCCCGAGCCCCAGTTGCATGGTGAGCAAGCCGGTGACGATCGCGCACCTCGCCTCGCTCGACGACCCGGAGGCGGCCTATAAGCCGGGCGCCGAGACCAGCAAGGACCCGATCGCGGTCACCACGCTGGTGGCGCGGCTGCGCGAGACGGACCAGTGCGCGGCCAGTCCCGTCGTGACGCACTCGGGGGAAATGACCCTGGACACGTGGTCCGGGTGCGCGAACGGCACCCGGCTCGCGTTCGCGACCTGGACCGACGGCGTGCACTCGTTCCCGCGGCCTCCGGCGAGCGTCCCGGCGGCCGCCCAGGTCATCTGGTCGTTCTTCACCGGCACGCCGCTGGCCGCGCTGCCCTGACGGCGGTCAGCCCCGTACGCCGGACTGGTCCCGGCGGACAGCGGCCGGGCGTCGTTGAACGCCGGCGTCCCCCGGCCGCTGCCGCGGTGATCGTCGTCGCGGCCAGCGCGGTTGCGGCGATGACGCCGCGAGGTCTGCTCATGCTCTTCCTTTGTCACGGAGGATTACTGACCGAACGCGTAGAGCGATGGGGCGAGAGCAACAGTACGGAGGCGGCGCGGCGAAATCTCCCACCGACACGCGGCACGGCCGGGACTTTGCGCCGCCGGCGCGTTGTGCTACCAGCGCGTTAATCGCTTACGGGTTGGCTGTCGATCCGCCCTAGGATGGGACCCATGCCCATTACCCGCGATGAGGTCGCTCACCTGGCCCGGCTGTCCCGGCTCGCGCTCAGCGACGAAGAGCTTGACCACCTTGCCCCGCAGCTCGACCAGATCATCTCGTCGGTCGCGCAAGTGCAGGAGGTCGCGGCGGACGGCATCCCGCCAACCACGCACGCGACCGGCCTCAGCAATGTCTTCCGGGCCGACGAGCCGGTGAGCTGCCTGACCCCCGAGCAGGCCCTGTCCGGGGCACCCGCGGTGGAGCTGCAGCGGTTCAAGGTCCCGCGGATCCTGGTCGAGGAGTGAGGAACCGGACATGCACGAGCTGACCACGAAGACCGCGGCCGAGCTGGCGGCGGCCGTCTCGGCGGGCGAGGTGTCCGCCGCCGAGGTCACCAGTGCCCACCTGGACCGCATCGCCGCAGTTGACGACCGGGTCAAGGCGTTCCTGCACGTGAACCCGGAAGACGCGCTGGCGCAGGCGCGCGACGTCGACCGCAGGCGCGCGGCGGGCGAGCCGCTCGGCGCGCTGGCCGGCGTGCCGGTCGCGGTCAAGGACCTGTTCACCACCGTTGGCGCCCCGGCCACCTGCGGCTCGAAGATCCTTGACGGCTGGTACCCGCCCTACGAGTCCACCGTCACCCGGCGGCTGCGCGGCGCGGGCGCGGTCCTCATCGGCAAGACCAACATGGACGAGTTCGCGATGGGCTCCTCCACCGAGAACTCCGGTTTCGGGCCAAGCCACAACCCGTGGAACCTGGCGAAGGTGCCCGGCGGGTCTTCCGGCGGCTCGGCCGCCGCGGTCGCCGCCTACGAGGCGCCGCTCGCGCTCGGCACGGACACCGGCGGCTCGATCCGCCAGCCCGCCGCGGTGTGCGGGATCGTCGGCGTGAAGCCGACCTATGGCGGCAGCTCCCGGTACGGGGTTGTCGCGTTCGCGTCGTCCCTGGACACGCCCGGGCCGTTCGGCCGGACCGTGCTCGACGCGGCCCTGCTGCACGAGGCCATGTCCGGGCATGACCCGATGGACTCCACGTCGATCGACGCCCCGGTACCGCCCGTGGTGGAGGCAGCGCGGCACGGCGACGTGGCCGGGCTGCGGATCGGCATCGTCAGCGAATTCTCCGGCGACGGCTACCAGCCGGGGGTGATGACCCGGTTCACCGAGGCGGTCGAACTGCTTGAGTCGCTCGGCGCGAAGGTCACCGAGATCAGCTGCCCGCACTTCAAGTACGCGCTGCCCGCGTACTACCTGATCGCGCCGAGCGAGGTCTCCTCCAACCTGGCCAGGTTCGACGGCATGCGCTACGGGCTGCGGGCCGGCGGCGGCTCCGCCGAGGAGGTCATGGCGGCGTCCCGGGCGGCCGGCTTCGGCGCGGAGGTCAAGCGCCGGATCATGCTCGGCACGTACGCGCTGTCCAGCGGGTACTACGACGCCTACTACGGCAAGGCGCAGCAGGTACGGACGCTGATCATCAGGGACTTCGACAACGCGTTCAGCCAGGTGGATGTCCTCATCTCACCGCCGACCCCGACCACCGCGTTCGACATCGGCGAGCGCGCGGACGACCCGATGGCGATGTACCTCGCGGACCTGTGCACCATCCCGTCCAACCTGGCGGGGAACGCCGCGATTTCGGTGCCGACCGGGCTCGCGCCAGAGGACGGCCTGCCGACCGGCCTGCAGGTGATGGCGCCGCCGCTGGCCGACGACCGGCTGTACCGGGTGGCCGCGGCGGTCGAGGCGGCGTTCACCGAGCGCCGGGGACACCCGCTGCTCGCCGAGGCGAAGGGGCTCTAGCGATGACCGTCATGTACGAAGAGGCGCTGCAGCGGTACGAGCCGGTCTTCGGGCTCGAGACGCACGTCGAGCTCGGCACCGTGACCAAGATGTTCTGCGGCTGCGTCACGGCGTTCGGCGCGGAGCCGAACACGCAGACGTGCCCCGTCTGCCTCGGCCTCCCCGGTTCGCTGCCGGTGGTGAACGAGCGGGCGATCGAGTACACGATCAAGATCGGGCTCGCGCTTAACTGTTCAATCGCCCCTTGGTGCCGGTTCGCGCGGAAGAACTACTTCTACCCGGACATGCCCAAGAACTTTCAGATCTCCCAGTACGACGAGCCGTTGTGCACCGACGGCTACCTCGACGTGGCCGTCGGCGGCAGGACGGTGCGGGTGGGCATCGAGCGGGTGCACCTGGAAGAGGACACCGGCAAGTCGCTGCACGTCGGCGGCGCGACCGGCCGCATCCAGGGGGCCGAGTACTCGCTCGTGGACTACAACCGGGCGGGCATCCCGCTCGTCGAGATCGTCACCAAGCCAGTGCCCGGCACCAGGTTCCTCGCACCCGAGGTCGCCAAGGCGTACGTCACCGAGCTGCGCGACGTGCTGCGCACGCTCGGCGTCTCTGACGTGCGGATGGAGGAGGGCTCGATGCGCTGCGACGTGAACACGTCGCTCACTCTCATCGGGTCGGACACCTGGGGGACGCGCACCGAGACCAAGAACGTGAACTCGCTGCGCTCGGTGGAGCGGGCGGTCCGGTCCGAGATAGAGCGGCAGGCGGCGGTGCTCGACTCGGGTAACCGGGTGATCCAGGAAACGCGCCACTTCCACGAGGACACCGGGGTGACCACCTCGGGGCGGTCCAAGGAAGAGGCACAGGACTACCGCTACTTCCCCGAGCCTGACCTGGTGCCGGTGGCGCCGGACGCGGACTGGGTGGAGTCGATCCGGGCGTCGCTGCCCGAGCTGCCGTCGGCCCGGCGGGCGCGGCTGATCGAGTCGTGGTCGCTGTCGGAGCTGGATTTCGAGGCACTACGCAACGCGGGGGCGCTGGACGCCGTGGAGGCGACCGTCGCGGCCGGCGCCTCTCCGGCTGACGCCCGTAAGTGGTGGCTCGGCGAGCTGGCCAGGCGGGCCAACGACGCGGGCACCGAGGTTTCCGCGCTGCCGATCACCCCGGCCGACGTGGCGCGGGTGTCCGCGCTGGTTGCGGGGGGCACGCTCAACGACCGGCTCGCGCGCCAGGTCATCGAGGCCGTCCTGGACGGCGAGGGCACCCCTGACGAGGTGGTCGCTGCCCGCGGGCTCGCCGTGGTCAGCGACGACTCCGCGCTGCTCGCCGCGATCGATGAGGCCATCGCGGCTAACCCGGACGTGGTGGCCAGGATCCGCGACGGCAAGGTGCAGGCGGCCGGCGTCCTGGTCGGTGCGGTCATGAAGGCCACCCGCGGCAAGGCCGACGCCGCCCGGGTCAAGGACCTGATCCTGGAGCGCCTCGCCTGACCTGCGGGTGGCCGGTACGCCGTCCTACGGCTGGACGGGCGGCTGCTGCGCGCCGCCTCCCGGCTGGCCGTAGCCGCCCGGCCGCACGTAGTCGGCCGGGGCCTGGCCGTAGGCCGGAGGCTGCCCGTAGCCGGCCGGGGCGGCCGCGGCCGACATCCAAACTATTGACGGTTTCAGGAGGTGACCGCCTCGGGCCCGCCTTCGAGCAAGCGCTTGAAGGCGGGCTCGTCGAGGATCTTGATGCCAAGCTCGACGGCCTTGTCGTACTTGGAGCCCGCGTTCTCGCCGGCGACCACGAAGCTGGTCTTCTTCGACACCGAGGAGGAGACCTTGCCGCCGGCCGCGCGCACCGCCTCGGCCGCCTCGTCCCTGCTGTAGCTGGGCAGCGTGCCGGTGATCACCACCGTGACGCCCGCAAGGAGCCGTCCCGCCGCGGCCGAGGGGTCGAAGCCGGGAGTTTCCAGCTGGACGCCGGCCGCCCGCCACTTCCGCACGATCGCCTGGTGCCAGTCGACGGTGAACCACTCCACCACCGAAGCGGCGATGGTCGGGCCGACGCCGTCCACGATCGCGAGGGCCTCCGGTGAGGCGGACGCGATCGCATCGAGCGAGCCGAAGCTGTCGGCCAGCGCCCGCGCCGCGGTCGGGCCTACGTGCCTGATGGACAGCGCGACCAGCATCCGCCACAGCGGCCGGGTCTTCGCCTCCTCCAGGTTGGCGAGCAGCGCGTGCGCGACGAGCTTGAGGCCGCCGGCCTTGTTGACGAAGAACGGGCTGGCCGCCAGCTTCTCATTCGTCAGGTCGAAGAGGTCGCCCTCATTGGTCACCAGCCCGTCGTTCAGCAGGGCGACGACCGCCTCATAGCCGAGTGCCTCGATGTCGAGCGCGCTGCGCGAGGCGAGGTAGAACAGCCGCTCGCGGAGCTGAGCCGGGCAGGCCACGTTGTTCGGGCAGCGCCAGTCGACCTCGCCCTCGTCTCTGCTGAGCGCCGTACCGCACTCCGGGCACTGGCGGGGGAACTGGAACTCCCGCTCGTCTCCCGTGCGCAGTTCCGCGACCGGGCCGACCACCTCGGGGATGACCTCGCCCGCCTTGCGCAGGATCACCGTGTCGCCGATAAGCACCCCCTTGCGCTTGACCTCGTCCTCGTTGTGCAGGGTGGCGCGGTCCACGGTGGAGCCGCTGACCTTGACCGGGGTCATCACGGCGAACGGGGTGACCCGCCCCGTCCGGCCGACGCCAACCTGGATGTCGAGCAGCTTGGTGTTGACCTCCTCGGGCGGGTACTTGTAGGCGATCGCCCAGCGCGGCGCCCGGCTGGTCGCGCCCATCGCCCGCTGCACCTCTATCGGGTCGATCTTCACCACCACGCCGTCGATCTCGTACGGCGTCTCGTGCCGATGCCCGGGATCCGCGTAGTAGTCGATATAGGCCTGAACCTCGGCGAGGTCGGAAACGACCTTGTACTTGTCGCTGACCGGCAGCCCCCACCCGCGCAGCCGCTCGTACCAGCCGGACTGGCTGTCTGGCGCACCTTCCAGGTGCCCCTCATCGCTCGGCCCGGCCGCCGATCCGGCAATGGCCCCGTCGGCGTCCGCCGCGCCCACCACGCGGCCGATGCCGTGCGCGATCGCGCCGAGCGCGCGGGACGCCGTGACCCGGGGATCCTTCTGCCGCAGCGAGCCGGCGGCGGCGTTGCGCGGGTTGGCGAAGGCCGGCTTGCCCGCCTCCTGCAGCGATTCGTTCAGCCGCTCGAACGCCGCCTCGGACAGGAAGACCTCACCGCGCACCTCAAGCACCTCGGGAACGTCGTCCCCGGTGAGGCGGCCCGGGATCGCCTTGATCGTCTTGACGTTGAGCGTGACGTCCTCACCGGTCCGTCCGTCGCCCCTGGTAGCGGCGCTGGTGAGGCGGCCGCGCTCGTAGACGAGGTCGATGGCGAGCCCGTCGATCTTCAGCTCGCACAGGTACGGGCCGGTTCCGCCGAGCTTCGCGGCCCGGTCCGCCCAGGCTGAGAACTCCTCGTGGGAGAAGACGTTGTCCAGGCTGAGCAGCCGCTCCAGGTGGGTCACCGGGGTGAACAGCGTCGAGATCGTGCCGCCGACCTTCTGCGTCGCGGAGTCGGGCGTGCGCAACTCCGGAAACTGGTCCTCGATCTCGTTCAGCGTGCGGATGCCCTGGTCGTACTCGGCGTCGGAGATCGTCGGCGCGTCGAGCACGTGATAGCGGTACTGCGCCTCGATCAGCTTCTCGCTCAGCTCCGCGTGACGTTGCCTGGCCTCGGTCAGCTCCATCAGCTCAGTTCCTCCAGAGCTCCGTCATGTTAGCTCATCCATCATTTCTGGCAGAACCTGGGCCGCCTCCCGGCACCAGCGCAGCGCGTCCCGTGCCTGCCCCGGCGACGCGCCAGGCAACCCGCAGGCGGGGGTGATGACCACCTGCGGCGCGCACATGGCCGGCGGCAGGTCCATCTTGCGCCACAGGTCCCTGACGATCCCCGCGGTATCAGACGGCACCGGCCGCTGCCGTTCATCGCGACCGCCCTGGCGGCCGACGTCCGGGCCCTGCGGCCCCGACGTCGGCAGCGCACCGATCAGCAGCCCCGCGCCGGCCTCCGCCGCCTCGGCGAAGCCGTCGAAGTCCCCCTGCCGCAGCCGGCTGGGGTCGAACGAGACGGCATCCGCTCCGGCGCTCATGATTATCCCGAACGGAGGGTCCTGACTGCAGCAATGCACGGCTGTGTATCTCTGCGTGGCGGCGAGCACCTCGTGCAACCTGTCCCGCGCGATTTCCTCCTCCACCGCGCGGACGCGGGAAAGGCCACTCGGCGTGGGCACCGCGCCGCGCAGTACGGCCGTCAGCGACGGCTCGTCGAACTGGACGATGAGGGTAGCCCCCGGTATCCGCTTGGCGACCTCCCCGACGTAGGCGGCGGCGCCTTCGGCCAGCGAGGAGGTCATGTCGGCGACCAGGCCGGGGTCGGCAAGCGCCGGGTTAAGCGAGCGCGGCTGCTCGATCGTCGCGGCGAGCGTCCACGGCCCGGCCAGCTGGATCTTCAGCGGCCCCGCGTACCCGTCGAGTGCTTCCTCCATCGCGTCTAGGTCGGAAGAGAGCAGCGACCTGGCGCGCCGCACGTCACGCCCGGGGCGCTCGGCGATCCGCCAGCCACGCGGCCCGGCGAGCTCCACGGGAAGGTCCACCAGGAGCGCGGCGGCGCGGCCGGTGATGTCCGCACCGGGCCCACGCCCGGGAAGCTCGGCTAGGTGCGGCAGGTCAGGCAGTTCGCCCGCGATGATCCGCGCTGCCTCTATCGGGTTCTCGCCGGGCATCGACCCGATACCTGTCGCAGTCCCTGGACGCCAGGGAAACGCTCGCTTTTCGGCCACGGTATCGAGCTTAGCGGCCTGGCCACCACGGAAGTTTCTCGTCATCCGCACCACGCTCCGGCGGCTCCCGCCAGCCGGCGCCATCTGAGTACTCGCTGGCCTGACGACGCCTGACCCGCGGTACCACGGTGACCAGCAGGGCACCCGTCACGATTCCCACGACGAAAAGAGCGCCGATGATGCTGGCCATCACCTCAAAGCCGTTCATCCCGGCACCGCCGACGGCTGCTCGAAGAAAATCATCTCTGTCCCCCGTCCCCCGGTTATCTCGGTCACCGCTCTGGCCGGCGAGCCGCAGGTCCCCTATGCCCAAGCGGCCCGGTGGGCAGAGGGGACCGTTCCCTCCCCTGGGCCCTAACCGCCCCCGTCCGCGGTTAGGGCCCCGGGCTGCCTGCCGGCCCCCGACAGTCGGCAGGCAGCCCTGGCGCGGCTCCGCTCTCAGTCCCACTTGGAGCTGCTGATACCGACTAGGTTGCGCGCGTTCCGCGCGGACGGGCTGGGAGCGTCGAGCCGGAGCGACCCTTTCCTCCGGTCCTCCCGCTGAATCGCGAAGCAGATCTTCAGGTAGGCGCCGAAAACGACGCCGGCGACGGCCGTGATAATCGAGATGATGATGAGAGCGGCCATGGTGGCCTCCGAACTGTGCAGCGCCGCAGTCCGTCGCGGCGTCTCCCGCTGGTCCCGCTTCCCCGAGACATCGGCTGCGCTGACTTGTTGAGCCCAGATGACGGAGACGGCTCATGCCATGAGCGGGCCGCCAGCAAGGAGCCGAATCAGCCCCTTGATTCCTGTACACCACGTCATCCAACCTGTTAGAGTCATCCCAACCTTTAGGACCTACAGTGGTTGTACCACGGCCATTCAGTCACAAACCAGGCACGGGCCGAGAAACTTGTGGGATAAACCATCTAGTTGGCCTTGAAGGGGCAAACCCAGCCAACTAGTTCATACCAATTGTCCCAATGTTCGGTATAAGGTACTTGCTGCGAGAGGCGAGAGGAGGGTGTGATGCCTCAGCGACTGCCGATGTATCACCAGATCGCCGATGACCTTCGCAATCGGATCGAGTCTGGCGAGCTTGAGCGGGGCACCCAGCTACCCACCGAGCTTGAACTGTGCGATGCGTACGGCGCTTCTCGGAACACCATCAGGGACGCCATCAAGCGGCTGACCAGCCAGGGCCTTGTTGAGACCAGGCAAGGCCAGGGAACGTACGTGACGCGGGTCATCGATCCCTTCGTCACTCTGCTGTCACCCGATCCCCAGGTCGGGGTCAGCAGCGCGGGCGAGGAAAGCGCGACTTACCTGTCCAGGGTGAACGAGCAGCATCGAAAGGCGAGCGCCAGCCCGCCCAAGGTGGAGGTAATGCCCTGCCCGCGCGAGATAGCGCTCCGGCTGCGCATCACGCCCGGCGATCAGGTAATCAGCAGGCACCAGGTGCGCTACATAGACGAGATCCCGTGGCTGCTGCAGACCTCCTTCTACCCGATGAAGCTCCTCACCGCAGGCGCCACCCGGCTCCTGATGGCGGAGGACATCGAAGAGGGAACCGTGAGGTACCTGGCCGAGACCCTGCAGCTGGAACAGGTCGGCTACCGGGACTGGGTCACCGCACGAGGGCCAGACAACAACGAGCAGGCGTTCTTCGGTCTGACTCATGACGCGGCGGTCTTCCAGGTCTTCCGCACGGCCTTCGACCAGCACCAGACGCCTATGCGGGTTACGGTCACCGTCTACCCCGTCGACCGTAACCAACTCGTCTTCAACTTCGGCGACGTACCGGACCTTCAGTACGAACAGGCAGAGGGACCTGGCGACGCCGGAGATTAGGTGCGGCGGCACCCGCGATCCAGCGGCGTCGCCGAGCTAACGAATTCCCACCCAGCGGGCACCCGACAGGTATCCGCTGCGTGCTGCCAGAATTGTTACCTCAGGGAATATTGGAACCAAAGTTGACATCTCAGACAAGATTCCGCTGGACCACGTTCGACGTGAACCACCACGAGTGGCTGCCGGCCGGCTGGCAGCAGAAGGTTCTCGCCGTAGCCGATACGGCCGACATCCGCGACTTCCCGCGCACGCCACTGCTATCGCGAGAGAGCCCGGAGGTACACCAGATCCCCCGCGGCCGCGTCCACGCCGACCAAGTGCGAGATCATCTGCCCTGGCTGTACAAGGCATACCGCAACGAGATACTCGAGATGGCCGGCGAGGTGGCTGCCGAGCACGTCAGCGCCGCTCATGACGACAGGTACGGTCTCGTGCTCAACGTGCAGCGCGGGACGAAGATGCGGTTCGAGTGCCATGTGGATTCCAACCCGCTCACCGGGTTGCTTTTCTGCACCGACCACGCGAGCGGCGGCGAGCTGGTCGTCGCGCACGACACAGCGGCGACAGGCCTCGCCGAGATCGAGCGAAGCTGCTCGGTCATCCGGCCGCGGGCGGGCCAGCTGATCTTCTTCGACGCACGGCGGCACCCGCATTATGCGCGCCTGCTCGCCGGAGAGTCCGAAACCCGGATTGTCGCCGTGATGAACTTCTATACGGAGTCCTGCCCGGAATCGAGCCGGCCACGGGAACTGA
Source organism: Trebonia sp. (assembly GCA_036391275.1). Lineage (GTDB taxonomy): Bacteria > Actinomycetota > Actinomycetes > Streptosporangiales > Streptosporangiaceae > Trebonia. The sequence goes on along the minus strand of DASWAE010000078.1, from coordinate 23,786 downwards.
ACCGGCACCTGTACGGAGACATCGCCTAGCCGCGAAGTCACCATTCGCGACCTGGGCCTTGATCGTCGCTCCGGTTACCATCCCGCAATTAAATAGATGACACTGTATCTTGCGATCGACATAATGGTGCTCCGAGGGATGGCGGATCCCACCCCGAGCCCGCTCCAGGAGGCAGACCTGGGGCAAGCCGCCACGCGTCGCCGACGATAGCAGGAGGTGTCCATGGCGAAATTCCACGCTCGCCCGTCTCTTCAGTACCGGTACGAGCACTACGACCCCTGGGGGGCGTAATGGCCGCAAGCTGCCCGTAGCAAGTCGTACCGGCTCACGGAATCAGCGCGAGAAAGAGACGGTCAGCGGGTAGCCGCGATCGTGGCGCTGCCCAGCACGGTATCGCCGTCGTAGAGGACGGCCGCCTGGCCCGCGGCTATGCCGCGGGCCAGCTCGTCTAGCTTGATCCGCAGGTCCCCGTCGCTCATCACGGCGGCGCAGGGGTGCACCTCGCCGTGGGCGCGGAGCTGGACCGTGCACTCGACCGGGGTGACCGGAGGCTCGCAGCCGGTCCAGACGGGACGGATCGCGGTGATCTCGCGGACGCCCAGGGCAGCGGCGGGGCCCACGGTCACGGTGCTCGTCACCGGCTCGATGGACAGCACGTAGCGGGGCCTGCCGTCGGGGGCCGGGCGGTCCAGGTGCAGGCCCTTGCGCTGGCCGATGGTGAAGCCGTGCACGCCCTCGTGAGAGCCGAGCACCGCGCCGTCCTGGTCGATGATCGTGCCCGGCGCGGAGCCGAGCTTGCGGGACAGGAAACCGCGGGTGTCGCCGTCGGCGATGAAGCAGACGTCGTGGCTGTCAGGCTTGTCGGCGACGAGCAGGCCACGGGCGCGGGCCTCCTCGCGGACCTCGGACTTGCGGGTGTCACCCAGGGGGAACATCGCGTGCGCGATCTGGTCCTTATTCAGCACCGCGAGCACGTAGGACTGGTCCTTGCCCGGGTCGGCGGCCCGCTGCAGCGCGCCGGTGCCGGCGTCGACCCGCGCGTAGTGCCCGGTGCAGACCGCGTCGAAACCGAGGGCGAGCGCCCGGTCGAGGACGGCCTCGAACTTGATCTTCTCGTTGCACCGCAGGCACGGGTTGGGCGTGCGGCCGGCCGCGTACTCGGCGACGAAGTCGTCCACCACATCACGGGCGAACCGCTCGGCCATGTCCCAGACGTAGAACGGAATACCGATCACGTCGGCGGCACGGCGGGCATCGCGGGCGTCCTCGATCGTGCAGCAGCCGCGCGCCCCAGTCCGGTAGGACTGCGGGTTGGACGACAATGCGAGATGGACGCCGGTCACCTCGTGACCGGCGTCGACCGCGCGAGCCGCCGCGGTGGCGGAGTCAACGCCGCCCGACATGGCGGCAAGCACCCGAAGCCCCATAACCCTTTCAGGTTATCTGGACATCGCGTGTCCGCTTGACGTCATCCGGCCGCCAGGCAGTTCCCGGCCAAACGGCCAGCCGCCGCACCCGCCGCCCTTCTTTACTTAGCGAACTGCGCCACATTCGGGACGTAACGGGCGTGATCAGATCATGGTCACCGGCTAAGTAAAGATGACGATCATGGTCACTGGTTAGCCGAACAATGGTCACTGAGTGTGTAAAGCGATGGGGCGCTGCGGGCGCGGGCGACGTGTTTAGCGTGCGGCGGCGCGGCGGGCGCGGGCGACGACCTCGCCTATCGCGGCGCCGAGGGCGTCTACGTCGGCCTGGGTGGTGGTGTGGCCGAGGGAGAAGCGCAGCGAGCCACGGGCGCGCATTTCGTCTGCGCCCATCGCGAGCAGCACGTGACTGGGCTCGGCCACGCCGGCGGTGCAGGCGGAGCCGGTGGAGCAGGCGATGCCCTTAGCATCGAGCAGCAGGAGCAGCGCGTCGCCTTCGCAGCCAGGGAAGGAGAAGTGCGCGCTGCCAGGCAGCCGGTCCGGACCGGGCGGCGGGCCGTTCAGCACCGCGTCGGGCACCGCGAGCAGCACCTGGCGGATCAGGTCGTCGCGCAGTGCCGCGATCCGCTTGCTATCCAGCGAGCGCCGCTCCGCGCTCGCCATGGCGGCCACCGCGAACGCCCTGATCGCCGGGGCGTCCAGCGTGCCCGACCTGATGTCGCGCTCCTGCCCGCCGCCGTGCAGCACCGGAACCGGGGCGATGCCCTTGCCGAGGATCAGCGCGCCGACCCCGATGGGGCCGCCGAGCTTGTGCGCGCTGACGGTCATCGCGTCCGCCCCGGAGCCGGCGAAGTCCACCGGGAGTTGTGCCGCCGCCTGCACCGCGTCGGTGTGAAACGGCACGCCGAACTCGTGCGCCATCGCGGCTAGCAAGGCGACGGGCTGTATGGCGCCCACCTCGTTGTTGGCCCACATCACGCTGACCACGGCAGCGGAGGCCGGTTCGGCGGCCAGCGCGGCACGGAGCACGTCAGCGGAAACGAGGCCTTGCGAGTCCACCGCGAGCCAGTCGGCACGGGCACCCTGCGCGTCGCACAGCCACCGCACGGAGTCGAACACCGCATGATGCTCAACCGCCGTCGTCAGCACGCGGCAACGTCCCGGATCGGCGGCACGGCGCGCCCAGTACAGGCCCTTCACGGCTAGGTTGTCCGCCTCGGTGCCGCCGCTTGTGAAGATCACCTCGCTTGCCCGCGCGCCGAACACATCGGCAAGCTGCTCCCGCGACTCCTCTACAACCCGGCGGGCACGCCGCCCGGCGTTGTGCAACGACGAGGGGTTGCCAAGCTGCGCGAGTTCTTCCGTCATCGCGGCGATAGCTTCGGGAAGCATCGGCGTCGTCGCGGCATGGTCGAGGTATACAACGGGACTTGTACTCATTGCACCGTTAAGCCTAACTGAGCATTCAGGCAGCGCCAGATGTGACGTTGCGGCGGCCCCGGGCAGTGTGGGCCGCCGCAACGTAAGGGCTACCTGCTCACGTTCCCTTGTGCTTGGCGATTTCGTCGAGGAGCTGCGGGACGACCTTGAAGAGGTCGCCGACGACGCCGAAGTCGGCGATCTCGAAGATCGGCGCCTCGGCGTCCTTGTTGATCGCCACGATGGTCTTCGATGTCTGCATCCCGGCCCGGTGCTGGATCGCCCCGGAGATCCCCACCGCCACGTACAGCTGCGGCGACACGGTCTTGCCGGTCTGCCCGACCTGGAACTGGTGGGGGTACCAGCCCGCGTCGACCACGGCGCGCGAGGCACCGACCGCCGCCCCGAGGCTGTCGGCCAGCTGCTCGATGATCCCGAAGCCGTCGGCCGAGCCAGTACCGCGGCCGCCGGACACCACGACCTGCGCCTCGGTCAGGTCCGGACGGCCGCCCTTCTCCGCCGGCGACCGCTCGGTGATCCTCGCCGCCTTCGCCGCGTCGGTGGCGCTGAACGCCACCGCCTCGACCTCCGCCGGGCCCGCCTGGGGTTCGGCGGAGACCCCGCCTGGCCGCAGCGCGATGATCGGCGTTCCCTTGCGGACGATGGACCGTACGGTGATCGAGCCGCCGAAGTTCGGCTGCTGCGCCACTGGCCCGCCATCGCCGGGGGTGACGTCGACCGCGTCGGTCAGCACCCCCGAGCCGGTCTTGACCGCCAGCCGCCCGGCGACCTCCTTGCCCTCGGTCGTCCCGGCGACCAGCACCGCCGCCGGAGACTTCTCGCCCACCAGCTGCGCCAGCAGCTCCGCGGCGGGCGCGACCAGGTAGGAGCCGAAGTCAGCCGAGTCCGCCGCGTAGACCTTGACCGCGCCGTACTCAGCCAGCCGCGGCTTCGCAGCCTCCGCGCCCGGACCGGTCCACACCACCGACGGCTCGCCGAGCCGCCGGGCGGCGGTCAGCAGCTCGCCGGTGACCTTCTTGACCTCGCCGGCGCTATCGTGCTCCGCGAGGACCAGTACCTCAGCCATTGATGTCCCTTCCCGGTCCTCAGATGAACTTCCGCTCGGCCAGGAACCCGGCCGCCCTGCTGCCGCCGTCGCCCTCGTCCTTCACGATCACCCCGGCCGAGCGCGGCGGCCGGGCGGCGAAGTCCTCCACCCACGACGCGGCGTTCGCCAGCCCCACCGACCCGGCCTCCAGGCCCAGGTCGGCCAGGGTCAGGGTCTGCACCGGCTTCTTCTTGGCCGCCATGATCCCCTTGAACGTCGGGTACCGCGGCTCGTTTATCTTCTCGTTGACCGACACCACGGCGGGCAGCGACCCAGTCACCACCGCGACCCCGTCATCGGTCACCCGCCGGATCGTCACCTCCGACCCGGCGACGTCCACCTTCCCGGCCAGGGTGAGCTGCGGCACCCCGAGGCGCTCGGCCACCATGGCCGGCACCAGCCCGGTCCGCGCGTCGGTCGACTCCGACCCGAAGATGGCCAGGTCGAACCCGACCTGCCTGAGTGCCGCCGCCAGGGCCAGCGACGACGCCAGCGCGTCCGAGCCGGCCAGCGCGTCGTCGGTCACGTGCACGGCCTTGTCGGCGCCCATCGACAGCGCCTTGCGGATCGAGTCCGCCGCCTTCGCCGGGCCCATCGACAAGATCGTCACCTCGCCGCCATGGGCCTCGGCGATCTTCAGGGCCTCCTCGATGGCGAACTCGTCGAGGTAGTTGATGACCCCGTCGACCGATGCCCGGTCCACCGTGTTGTCGCCAGGGACCAGCGACCGCTCCACCTCGGTATCAGGCACCTGTTTCACGCAGACGACGATGTTCATGGACGACGCTGCCCTTCTAAAGTCCTCAGCTCTGCTTTCAGAGCTATGTTACTCGCCAGTAGCCGCACTGCGTGCGCTCCGCCGTCCCACCACAGTAGCTAGGAGCGCGGCGCGGGTCACCGGCCGCACCCCCGCCGACGCCTCCGTGCCCTTGCCCCGCGCTGGCCATGAAGCGCAGCCGCGAAATTGACGATCGCCGATATGCGGGCAATCGAATACAGTGAGAATACTCTGAATAGTCTATTAAAAAACTTAACAAGTACTTTATCTTCCCTAAAGATCTTATTAAGATTTCGCCGGGGCCGGCGACAACGCGATAGAAATAGTCTTTTCCCCTGAGGATAAAGCGGCTTATGCGATTCTTTGCGCCGCATCCCCGTTACGGCAGGTCACCATGCGACGGCAGAATCCCGGTATGAGGCCGGACTCATTCATATAACGAGATGCCCCAACTTAGACATAACGCCGCGAGTACTGGCATCGTTACGCCACCATTGTCATCATCCGGTAACGGGGACCGTCTTACCTTCACCTCCCGGCATTGCGGCCGGGCGCTTCCACCGGCCTCGCGCGGTCCCTAGTTCCATGGCCTGGTAAAGGGAACTGAATGCATATCTCTCTTGCTGTCGCAAGCGCCGCACCCCCAGCCGTCCACCTCGCCTGGTGGCGGCAGTTGCACCACTGGATTCCTATCGGTCTCGTCGGCGCCGTTTCATGGACGGTATGGCTGACCCGGTTCACCCTGTCTCGGGTATACAGGCCGGTGCGATCCGGCTATATGACGAGCACGTCGGTGGTGGTGCCCGCTTTTCGCGAAGATCCGGACATTGTCGAACGTTGCCTCTATACCTGGCTCGCCGAAAATCCAACAGAAATCATCATAGTTCCTGATGTTGGTGATTTTGAGGTGATTGACCGGATGCGTGCCCGCTCGAACCTCGACCCGCGGATCAAGGTGGTCCCCTTCGTCCACCGGGGGAAACGCTCCGCGCTTGGCGTAGGGATACGCGAGGCGAGTTGCGAGATTTTGGTGCTGTGTGACTCCGATACCAGCTGGGAGCCTGGCCTGCTGGCATCGGTGGTCGCGCCGTTCAGGGATCCGAGGGTCGGCGGGGTAGGGACGCGGCAGAACGCCTACCTGGCCACCACGAGCGTGTGGCGCCGCGTCGCCGACTGGATGATCGACGTCCGCTACCTCGACTACGTGCGCGCCCAGTCCCGGGCAGGCGCGGTGGCCTGCCTGTCTGGCCGGACCGCCGCCTACCGGCGCTCCGCCGTGCTGCCGGTGCTTGAGCACCTGGAGGACGAGTTCTTCCTCGGGCGGCGCTGCGTTTCCGGCGACGACGGCAGGCTTACCTGGCTAGTCCTCGCGTCCGGTTACCTGACCGTGTACCAGTCGACGGCGCGTGCCACGTCTATGTTCCCCGACAACGGCCGCGCCTTCTTCAAGCAGCGGATCCGGTGGAGCCGCAACTCCTATCGCACCTACTTCACCGCGATGTGGAAGGGCTGGCTTTGGCGCCAGCCGCTGGTCTGCCAGATCAGCGTGCTGCAGGTCATGCTGACGCCGGTGACTATGGGCTTCGCGGTCACCTACCTGTTTGCGTGGGTGCTGCACCCGCAGAAGCTGATCGCGCTCGCCGCGGTCGGCTGGCTCCTGCTCGGCCGCGCCATCCGCGGTGTCTCCCACCTGCGCGAGCGCCCGTCCGACATCTGGGTGCTCCCGCTTGTCGCCGTGCTGACGATTGTCATCGCGCTGCCGGTCAAGTCGTACGCGCTGCTGACCATGAACGTGCACGGCTGGCTGACCAGGAACGCCAACCAGGTCGGCGGAGACGGGCAGACCGCCGCTTCGCTCAGGCAACCCGTCGCGCCGTCCGCAAACTAACCCGCCCACGGAACTCTCGCAGCGGTAGTGGGCGGCCGAGCCGACCGCTACCGCTCACCCCGGCCAATCACCCGGCCTTACTCGCCGTCTCGCCGGCCCAGTCGTTCTTTCGTCGTTCCCTGATCCCAGGAGCAACCTATGGCCCGGAAATCTCACCGGTCTGAGCCTTCCGCCCCAGCCAGCCGGGCGGGACTCGCCGTCGTCCTCGTTTGCGCGCTCCTCTTCGGGGTGCTCGCCATGATGCCGGGCATCCTTCGCGCCCTGCACCTCCAACTCCACCCGACGGCCCCGCAAGCAAGCTACGGGGTCACCCTCATGGTGGCGCCGCAGAACCCGCACCCGGTCCGCGTGCCAGCCGTGGCCCGGCCGATCTCCCCGGACCAGGCGCCCGCGACGCTGCCCGCGGTCGACGCGGCCAGGGAAGCGGCCACCGTGGCCGCGGAGGACAAGCGCCTCCGCACCGTGCTGCACTCGGCTTCCCGTGTCTTCCAGCCCGAGGTCGTCTCCATCAGGGGCTCGCTGCCGACCCTGGTCCTCACCGCCGCGTCCTCCGCCTACACGGCGCAGACACTGGTGCAGTACGGGGCGCTCGTGATGCTGCCGCACAACGCGGCGCTGCTGGTCGACAACGTCTACGTATCCACCAACGCGAAGCTCACCCTCGGCGGGCATGCCATGCGGACGCTGTACCTCGACAGCGGCAGCGGCGGCTTCGCGACGATCGTCGGGTGGGGCGGCCGCCTCAGGTTCACGGGAACCGCGTCACAGCCGATGACGATCATGGGCTGGGACCGGGCGAACAACACGCCCGCCGCCGATCAGGGCTACGGGCGGCCGTACATCCGCGAGGTCGGAGGTCAGCTGACCCTCAGCAATGTCCGCGCGTCGGCGCTCGGCTTCTGGAGCGGCCGGACGGGCGGCGTCGCGTGGACGGGCCTAACCGGCAGCCCGAGCACCGGCGGCGCGGTGGACTCCACGTTCACCGACAACACGTACGGCTCGTTCGTCTCGCGGGGCTCCGGCGTCGCGTTCCGCGACGACCTCTTCGAGTACAACCAGCTCGACGGCCTGCATGTCCACCGCTACGCGGTGCACACCAGCGCCATCTCGAGCTCGGCCGTGCGCAACGGAGGTAACGGCTTCATCGTGAGCCCGGCGTCGGAGGGCACGCTGCTTGAGAACGACATCGCCCAGCACAACGGGGGGAACGGCTTCTTCCTCAACGGGCGGCCACTGGCCACCGGCGCCTCGGCCTCGGGCGGCTCAATCTCGCCCAGTGTCGGCACGGTCGTCGAGTACAGCACCGCGCTCCGCAACGCGAAGATCGGCATCCTGGTGGAAGGCGGCCTGAACACCGTCATCAAGGGCGACCAGGTGTGCAGCGACATCACCGCGGTCGAGGTGAAGGACAGCGCGTCGGATGCGGTGGTGACCGGGAACACCATCACCTGTACCCCCAAGTCCGGCATCTCCGTCGGCCCGTCCGCGCCCGGCACGGTGGTCTCGGGCAACGCGGTCGACGGGGCGCGGACGGCGTTCCTGATCCGGAATTCCGGCCGCGTCCAGTTGGACAAGAACCTGGTAACCGACGCGACGGTCTTCGGGATCAGCGCCCGTGGCGCGACGTCCGCGGTGAGCGGCGTCGGGAACACCATCTCGGGAAGCGGATTCCGGGCGATCGACTCGCGCGCGAACGCGCCGGCCCCCTCGCTCTACGGGAGCAACCTCAGCGGCTGGACCTACCACGCCAGGGTCACCTTCGTGAGCTACCTCCAGTTCCACCCGCTGGCCGCGATGTGGCTCGGCATCGCGACCCTGCTGGCGCTGGCCCTCCTCTGGACGCGCATGCTGAAGAAGCGGCACCGCGGGCTCAGGCACCCGTACCCGGCGAGCACCAGGTGGCGCCCGGAGAGCGCTCCGGTCGCATCCGCCACCGCGAGCCCGCAACTGGTCCCGGCCGCGGCAGCGCACCCCGTACGCACTGGACACCCCGGAAACACCGGGCAACCCGCGCGCACTGGGCAACCCGCGCGCACTGGGCAACCCGGAAACACCGGGCACCCCGCACGTAACGGCCCCCCTGGAAACCCCGGGCACCCCGGAAACATCGGGCACCCCGCGCGCACCGGGCACCCCGGAAACGCCGGGCAGCAGACGGGCACGTCGCAGGCGGACCAGGGCAGCACAGCGGAGCGGAGCGGCTACCGCAGCGGCGCCGCTACCCAACTCGAACCCTCTCGCCCCTGGCAACCGGTGGCCTTCCAGGCCTCGGCGTCACAGCCCCGCCGACCCGCCCAGGACGTCAAGGCGACCCAGGATCGGGGGGAGGGCGCCGGCCCGGGCGGGGGCGGCGGCTCCCGCCCGCCGTGGCACACAATGCCGATGCCCGTGTCCAGCTGGGGCGAGCCACCGCGCGACGCCTTCGACGCGTTCGCGCCGCCTGGCCGGTCGTCCGATGCGTTCACGCCGCTGGACCGGCCGTACAACCGCGCCCATGACCAGGGCTATTACCCAGACCGGGACGCAGACCCCGGCCGCGATCACGAGGCGGGCACACGATGACGCTTCTCACCTCAAGGAACTGGACGGCGGCCCCGCTGGCCGCCACGGTAGCGGCCGCCCTCGCGCTGACGGCCTGCAGCGGCTCGCCGACAGCTTCCACGGCGAGCCCGCCAACCACGTCAGCGAGCCAGGCCGCGGGGCGGCCGTCGGCGAGCCAGCCGGCGAGCACGTCGCCCGTCTCCTGCGGCGGCGGCGCCGGCACCCAGGTGTCAACCGCCAGCCAGCTCAGCCATGCCCTTGCGACGGCCGTCCCCGGCAGCACGATCGTGCTGGCCCCAGGCACCTACCCGGGCAGGTTCAAGGCCAGCGCCTCCGGGACCGCGGCGCAGCCGATCACGCTGTGCGGCCCGCGCGCCGCGGTCCTGGACGGCGGCGACATTAAGAAGGGCTACACGTTCTACCTGAGCCACGCGAACTGGTGGCGGGTCGAGGGATTCACCGTCCAGGGCGGCCAGAAGGGAGTGGTGACCGATGCCGCCAGCCACGACCTGATCGACGGGCTTTACGTGCACGACGTCGGCGACGAGGCGATCCACCTGCGCGACTTCAGCAGCTACGACACGGTAAGCCACAACGAGGTTCGCGGCACCGGCCAGAACAGGAGCTTCTACGGCGAGGGCATCTACGTCGGCTCCGCGCACAAGAACTGGTGCCGCTACAGCGGCTGCCAGCCCGACGGCAGCGACTACGACGTCATCACCGGCAACGACATCGCCCAGACCACGGCCGAGAACATCGACATCAAGGAAGGCACGGTTGGCGGCACCATCTCCGGCAACCACTTCAACGGCACCGGGATGGACCCGTCCGCGGCCACCTCCTGGGTGAACGTCAAGGGCAACAACTGGAAGATCACTGGTAACACCGGAGTCGACAGCATCCAGGACGGGCTGTCCGACCACCAGGTGTACCCCGGGTGGGGGCTGGACAACATCTTCACCGGCAACGTGCTCACCGTGAACGGCCCCGGATACGGCATTTTCATCCAAGAGAGCCGCCTGGCGAGCACCGTGACGTGCAACAACCAGGTCGCTGGCGCGCAGCGCGGCCTTTCCAACCTGGCGTGCTCCTCGACCGCCTGAGCAGATCAAATCACTTTGAGTAACGTATATTAGCAATAAGTAACAGAGGATGAAGCGATGACTACCACCCCCCTCCGCGTTACCGTCATCGGGACCGGCTACCTCGGCCTCACGCACGCCGTCTGCATGGCGGACCTCGGTCATGACGTGCTCGCCATCGACGTGGACACCGAGAAGATCGCCAGGGCCGCGCGCGGCGAGGCGCCCTTCTACGAGCCAGGGCTGGAGCCGCTGCTGCGGAAGAACCTCGAGGCCGGCCGGCTCCGGTTTACCTCCGACTGGGCGGAGATCGGCGGGTTCGGCCAGGTGCACTTCCTCTGCGTCGGCACCCCGCAGGTCAAGGGCGGGCACGCCGCCGACCTGTGCTACGTGTACGGCGCCATCGACTCCCTCGCCCCGCACCTGACGGCGGAGTGCCTGGTCGTCGGCAAGTCGACCGTTCCCGTTGGCACGGCACGGCAGCTCACCGCCTACCTGCGGTCGGCCGCCCCGGCAGGCGACCTGGTGGACCTCGCGTGGAATCCCGAGTTCCTCCGCGAGGGGTACGCGGTCCAGGACAGCCTGACACCCGACCGCCTCGTGTTCGGCGTGACGTCGGACGGCGCCGACGCCCTGCTGCGCCGGGTCTACGCGACCCCGCTCGGCTCGGGCATCCCAGGGCTGACCATGGACCTGGAGACCGCCGAACTGGTCAAGGTCGCGGCCAACTCGTTCCTTGCTACCAAGATCTCCTTCATCAACGTCATGGCGGAGATGTGCGAGGCCGCCGGCGCGGACGTCCTCCGGTTGGCCGACGCGATCGGCCTCGATGACAGGATCGGCCGTAAGTTCCTCTCCCCCGGCCTCGGCTTCGGCGGCGGCTGCCTGCCCAAGGACATCCGCGCCTTCCGCTCCGTCGCCGCGGACAAGGGCGTCGAGTCCCTCGTCTCCCTGCTCACGGTCGTGGACACCATCAACCTGGGCCGCCGGAACCGGGTGACCGACATGGCCCGCGAGGCCGTCGGCGGTGACCCGGCAGGCAAGCGCATCGCCGCCCTCGGCATCGCCTTCAAGCCGAACAGCGACGACCTGCGGGACTCCCCGGCCCTGGACATCATCAGCAGGCTCGCCGCGGAGGATGCGATCGTCTCCGTGCATGACCCCGTCGCCCTGGCCAACGCCGCCAGGCGGCGCCCTGACCTGCGCTACGTCGACTCCGTGGCGGAGGCGGCCCGCGACGCCGACCTCGTGGTCCACCTCACCGAGTGGGCGGACTACCGCGCGATCGACCCGGCCGCGCTGGCCGAAGTCGTCGCCGCGCCCGTCCTCATCGACGCCCGGTGCGCCCTCGACGCGGACAAGTGGCGGGCCGCCGGCTGGACCGTCCGGGTCCTCGGCCGACCATGAGCCGGATCAGTTCGCTAGCCGGGACGGCGGCAGCGCTGGCACTGGCCGGCACGGTGCTCGGCTGCGGCGCACCCGGCGGCACCGCAGTCACCACGGCGGTGCCGCCGACGGTCCCCGGTCAGGCGACCGCGCCCCCCGATCTCACCGGGGTCCAGTTGCCCAGTTTCGTGATGCCGCAGATCAAGGGCGGTGTCTCCCGGCCGAACCCGAGACTGACCCCGGGCAGCGTCGTCACCACCAGCGCTGACACGGTGTGCGCCATGCCAATGCACGGCCATACCGCCACCACGATCCCGTTTCCGGTGCAGACCGCGGTGCTGCAGGAGTACGGCTACACCACCCCGAGCCAGCAGCACAAGTACATGCTGACCTACCTGGTACCCGTCGACCTCGGCGGCGGTACGGGCATCGCGAACATCTGGCCCATAGCCATCAAGGGCGCTGGCTTCTACCAGAAAACGGAGACCGACCACATCCTGCGCGACCTGGTCTGCCGACGGACGCTGTCACTCACCGAGGCGCAGCGCGACGTAGAAACCGACTGGTACGCCGCCTGGCTGCGCTACGTGGTGGCCACCGGTCATGCGTGACAACCGGTCACAGGCCGCGCTCCGCCGTCTCCACCACGTTAGCGAGCAGCATGGCGCGGGTCATCGGCCCGACCCCGCCGGGGTTGGGCGCGACCCAGCCGGCGACCTCGGCCACGTCCGGCGCGACGTCCCCGACGAGGCCGGCGTCGGTCCGGGTGATGCCCACGTCGAGCACTGCCGCGCCGGGCTTGACCATCTCCGCGGTCACCAGCCCGGCGCGGCCGGCCGCCACCACCACGATGTCGGCGGCGCGGGTGTGCGCGGCAAGGTCCTTGGTGCCGGTGTGGCACGAGGTCACGGTCGCGTTCTCCGACCGCCGGGTCAGCAGCAGGCCGAGCGCGCGTCCCACCGTGATCCCGCGGCCGATGATGGTGACCTCTGCCCCGGCGATCTCCACGCCGTACTTCCGCAGCAGCACCACGATGCCGTGCGGCGTGCAGGGCAGCGGCGCCTGCTGGCCGAGCACGAGCTTGCCGAGGTTGACCGGGTGCAGCCCGTCCGCGTCCTTCGCCGGGTCGATCAGGTTCAGCACCGCCATCTCGTCTAGGCCAGACGGCAGCGGCAACTGCACGATGTACCCGGTGCACGCCGGGTCCTCGTTCAGCTCGTGCACGGCCTCCTCCACCTGTGCCTGCGAGGCGGACGCCGGCAGGTCACGGCGGATCGAGGCGATGCCGACCTGCGCGCAGTCCCGGTGCTTGCCCGCGACGTAGGAGTGCGATCCCGGGTCGTCGCCGACCAGGATCGTGCCGAGCCCGGGCACGATGCCCCGCGCGGCGAGCGCGCCCACGCGCTGCTTCAGGTCTGACTTGACCGCCGCGGCGGTCGCCTTGCCGTCGAGAATCTGCGCACTCAAGATGCAGTACCCCTCAGTGGTAGAAGTGCCGGACACCGGTGAAGTACAGCGTCACCCCAGCCGCCCGCGCGGCCTCGATGACGCCGTCGTCCCGGATGGAGCCGCCCGGTTCGGCCACCGCGCGGACACCTGCCTCGGCAAGTATCTCGAAACCGTCAGGGAACGGGAAATACGCGTCAGATGCGGCCACAGATCCGGCGGCCCGATTTCCGGCTCTGGCCACAGCCAGCCGCGCGGAGTCGACCCGGTTCACCTGTCCCATGCCCACGCCGACCGACGCGCGGTCCGCGGCGAGCAGGATCGCGTTCGACTTGACCGCCCGGCAGGCCCGCCATGCGAACGCCAGGTCCGCCAGCGTCGCGGCGTCGGCTGGCTCCCCCGCCTTGAGCTCCCAGTGCGCCGGGTCATCGCCCGGCGCGTCGATCCGGTCCCAGGTCTGCGCCAGCATCCCGCCGCTCACCGGCCGGAATTCGAAGTCAGGTGATCCCGAACGGGAGCGTGTTCCACCATCGCCGCCCGCTGCCCCCGGGGGGTTCGGGGGGTGTCCCCCCGGTTGGGGGGCCATATGCGCGCCCGATACGATGGCGTTCTTTGCCATCGGGCGGGCATATGGCGGCGGCGCGCAGCGCAGCAGCCGGATGTTCTTCCACTTCCTGGTCAGGATGTCCACGGCCGCCGGGTCGAAGTCGGGTGCGATCACCACCTCGGCGAAGCCCTCGGTGATCTGCTCGGCCATCGCGTCGGTCACCGCGCTGTTAGCGGCGACCACGCCGCCGTAGGCGGACAGCGGGTCGCAAGCCAGCGCCTTGGCGTGCGCCGCGGCGATATTGGTGCCGACGGCGATCCCGCACGGGTTGGAGTGCTTGATGATCGCGACGCACGGCTCCGCGAAGTCGAAGGCCGCGCGGCGCGCGGAGTCCGCGTCGACGTAGTTGTTGTAGGACATCGCCTTGCCGTGCAGCACCTCGGCGCCAGCTATACCCCTGTCTTCCGGGGGGACGACCCCCCGGCGCGCGCCCGATGGCTCCGCCATCGTATCGGGCGCGCTGTCGCCTGCCCTTGGCGCTGACGCTGACGCTGACTTCGCCACGTACAGTGCCGCCCGCTGGTGCGGGTTCTCGCCGTAGCGCAGCGGGCTTGACCGCGTCCAGACCTGGGCGACCAGGTCCGGCCACCCAGTTTCCCTGGCGACCTCATCGGGGGCGTAACTCGCGGCGAACCAGGAGGACACCGCGGCATCGTAGGCGGCCGTGTGGGCGTAGGCCTGGGCCGCGAGGCGGCGGCGCTGCTCCAGCGTGAAGCCGCCGGCGGTGATGGCCTTAAGCACCTCGTCGTACTGGGCGATGTCGGTGATGACCGCGAGGCTGCCGTGGTTCTTCGCGGCGGCACGAACCATCGCGGGCCCGCCGATGTCGATCTTCTCAATGATCGCATCGTGGTCCGCGCCGGAAGCCACCGTCTGCTCGAACGGGTACAGCGTCGAGACCAGGAGCTGGAACGGCTCGATGCCGAGGTCGGTGAGTTGCCGGTTGTGGTCCGGGTTCAGCGTGTCCGCGAGCAGTCCTGCGTGCACGCGCGGGTGCAGGGTCTTGACCCGGCCGTCGAGGCACTCGGGGAAGCCGGTGAGGTCTTCGACCCGGGTGACCGGGAGCCCGGCCGCTTCGATCGCCGTGGCGGTGTTGCCGGTGGAGACTAGCTCCGCCCCGGCCTCGTGCAGCGCCCTGGCGAGCTCGGGCAGGCCCGTCTTGTCCCAGACGCTGAGCAGGGCGCGCCTGATCGGAATCGCAGTCACTGGCCGATCCTTACCTTCCTGTCCTCGTTGACGGACCAGCCCTCGCGGGCCATCCGCCCGACGGTGTCGACGAGCAGCGCGCGCTCGGCAACCTTAATCCGCTCGTGCAGCGTCGCCTCGTCGTCATCATCTCGCACCGTGACGGCCTGCTGCGCGACCACCGGGCCCGCGTCGACGCCCTCGTCCACCAGGAACACCGTGCAGCCCGTCACCTTGACCCCGTAGGCGAGGGCGTCCCTGACCCCGTGCATGCCGGGAAAGGACGGTAGCAGCGCGGGGTGCGTGTTCAGGCAGCGGCCACCGAAGCGGGCGAGGAAGGACTTGCCGACCAGCTTCATGAAGCCCGCGCAGACGACCAGGTCGGGCCGGTGCTCCTCGCACGCGCTTGCCAGCGCGTCGTCCCACGCGTCCCTGCTGGCGAAGCTGCCCACCCGTACGGTGAAGGCTGGGATGCCTGCCGCCCTCGCCCGGTCGAGCGCGGCGATGCCGTCGCGGTCGGCACCGACGGCGACGACGGTCGCGCCGTACGCCGGGTCCGTGCTGGCGTCGATGAGGGCCTGCAGGTTCGTCCCCGCTCCGGAGACGAGCACGACCAGCCTCGCTGTCATGGCAGCAACCCTAACTGACCACCCTTGGCCGCTGCCCCGTGCCCTCAGCGCTCCTGGCCAGGCCGTCAGGCGAAAAAGGGCTCACGGTACGGCAGAATAGGTCGCGAGATGGCTAGATCTACAGACCGCCCCCCGCGGCGCTCAGCGCGTCCGCCCGAGTCGCCGTTCCTGCCGCCGTCACCACGACCGCAGTTGCCGCCTGCCGAGCCCCGGCTCCAGCAGCGCGGTATGGCGGGGCTTGCGCTCGCGGTGCTCAGCCTGCTCGCGATGGTGCTCATCGGTAACCTGCAGCGCGCTGCCGTCGTGGCCGGGGTCGCGCTCGCCGTCGCGGTTATCGCGCTGGTGCTCGCCATCTCGGCGCTGTCCGGAGCGAAGCGAGCCAGGACCCGCCGGCCACGCGGTGCCATGGTGGGCGCGGTCCTCGGCGTGATCGGGCTCTTGTTCAGCGGCCTCGCGCTGCTCGGCTTCCTCATCTTCGGCGCTCAGCTCGACCAGTACGCCAACTGCGTGAACGCGGCGAACACGGTCTCCGAGCAGCAGGCCTGCCAGCACCAGCTGGACAACTCGATCACCAACAGGCTCGGCGCCCTCGGCGGCTCCTGACCCTGCACGCGCCGCTAGTCAGCGGGTTCGTCGGCCCACGGGTTGACGTGGATGCGGTGACCGCCTGCGTCATCGGTCTCGTCGACGATGAGCGCGGGCAACGGGCCGCTGGCCCGGGCCTGCGGTCCGGTGGGGTCCTGCGGCTGGCCGTCCAGCACGGTGAGGTATCCGGATTCCTGACTGGCCGCCGCGGCCAGGCGCCGGACATGGTGCCGGATGATCAGCCAGTTGGCCGCGCCGGCCGCCAGCGCGGCGGTCACCCCGATCTCAAGGACGGCCACCAGCCCGACCTCTCCCGCGTGCGGCCCCACGGAGGCGAGCCGGCCCGCGCCGAGCGGCCCGCCGGAGAACTTGGCGCCGAACCCGATGACCACTGCGGTCAGCGTGCCGGCGAGCAGCCCCCACAGTGGCGCGGCCTCCAGGGCAGGGGTCGGCGAGATCCGCACGGTCATCAGCCCGGCGAGCACGCCGGCCAGGTACGGCGTCACCAGCACGAAGAAGCCGAGCCAGGCGGGGAACGCCGCCGCCGAGCGCACCGGCAGGACGGCGAGCATCGGAAAGGCCGGGACCGCGCCGAGCGCCGACCCCGACGGGGAGACGGCGGTGCCGATGCCGAACGCGAAGCCGGGACCGAGCATGTAGGCGATGGCCCAGATGACGGAGTTCGGCAGGTAGCACAGGCTGGCGAGCAGCAGCAGCACCGACCCGACCGCGCCAGGGTTGAGCGCGCCGACCGCGGCCTTGTAGGCGCTCAGGTGGATCGTGAGCGACGCGGCGCCGAGGACCGCGCCGGCCGCGGCGAGCACCGCGAGCGCGGCGAGCGTGCCGAGGATCACCGACCTCGGCCGCGCCGGCACCCGCCCGGCGAGCCTGCGCCATGGCGCGATGCCGCGGGCCGCGCCGAACGCCCCGGCGAGCAGCGCGATGAGGAAGCCCATCATGACCGCCTGCCAGAGCGACGGCACCGCGACCGGGGTCCCGCTCGCCACCGCGACCGCGCCGGTGAACAGCGCGTAGGGCAGCGCGATCGACAATGCGGCGGGCCCGACCTGAAGAAGGCTGGTCACGTGCCCCTCATGCGTCATCCAGCGCCCGGCCCGTTCGATCAGCGCGGCGGGCAGCAGCACGAGCCCGAGCGGTAGCAGCCCGATCCGGCCGACGCCCCGCACCGTCACCTCGACGTGATGCGCGACAAGCCACAGCAAGCCGGCCGACCGCAGCGCGCCCGCGAGACCGCCGCCGATGCCCACGTGCGGCGCCGTGATGAAGCCGAACAGGGTCAGCGTGGCGAGCACCGCGAGACCGCCGCCCGCCGCCGCGATGGCGGCCACCCCGCCCGCCATGAGCATGGGCCGGCTGGGCAGCAGAGCCCCGGCCGGCTGCGGCTGCGCGGCCTGCCCGGCGAGGCGGTGAGTTCGCGGGGAGTCGTTCTCCCAGGGCGGCACAACGCGCACAATGCCCATCGTGGCAACGGACCGCACAAAACGCACGCGACCACGCCGGGGGGCGGCGTGGAGTCCTGATCTCTTGAGACTCAGTACCGTTTAATTTATACTGAGACTCAATTCACACCGCCTGACATAGGCAACCTCGGCGGCGTGCGCCGCGTGACACGGGCTACGCTGCTTGTGAACGCCGCTCGCCCGCGGCCACCACCAGACGCAAGCAACGGACCGAGATCGGACCCCCAGTGGACCTGTTCGAGTATCAGGCTAAGGAACTCTTCGCCGAGTACGGCGTTCCGGTGCCGAAAGACAAGGTCGCCAATACCGCCGAGGAGGCGCGGGAAATCGCCACCGCGTTCACGGCGGAGGGCATACCGCAAGTAGTCGTCAAGGCACAGGTAAAGACCGGCGGTCGCGGCAAGGCAGGCGGCGTCAAGCTCGCCGACAGCCCGGCCGACGCCTTCGAGAAGGCCCAGCGCATCATCGGTATGGACATCAAGGGCCACACCGTGCACAGGGTGCTGATCGCCGAGGCGACCGACATCAAGGCCGAGTACTACCTGTCGTTCCTTCTTGACCGAGCGAACCGCACCTTCCTTTCCATCTGCTCCGTCGAGGGCGGCATGGAGATCGAGGAGGTCGCGCACACCAACCCCGACGCGATCGCCCGGATCCCGGTCTCGCCGCTAACCGGGGTCGACCACGCCAAGGCCCTGGAGATCGTCAAGGCGGGCCGCATCCCCGAGGAGGCACAGGAGGGCGCCGCGCTCCTCGCCGAGCGGCTGTGGGCTATGTTCACCGATGAGGACGCGACCCTCGCGGAGATCAACCCGGTTGTGCTCACCCCGGACGGCAAGGTGCTCGCGCTCGACGGCAAGGTCACCATTGACGACAATGCCGCCTTCCGCCAGGACCACGAGCGGTTCGCCGACATCGCCTCGACGGACCCGCTTGAGACGAAAGCCAAGGAGAAGCACCTCAACTACGTCAAGCTTGACGGCCAGGTCGGCATCATCGGCAACGGCGCGGGGCTGGTCATGTCCACGCTCGACGTGGTGGCCTACGCAGGCGAGCAGTTCGGCGGCATCAAGCCGGCCAACTTCCTCGACATCGGCGGCGGCGCGTCCGCCGAGGTGATGGCCAACGGCCTGGAGATTGTCCTGTCCGACCCGTCGGTGCGGTCGGTGCTCGTGAACGTCTTCGGCGGCATCACCTCCTGCGACGCGGTCGCCAACGGCATCGTGTCCGCGGTCGCCCTGCTCGCAGAGCGGGGCGAGGTCGTGGACCGCCCGATCGTCGTCCGGCTCGACGGCAACAAGGCGGCCGAGGGCCGGCAGATCCTGGCCGACGCGGCGCTGCCGGTCGTCGAGCAGGTTGACACGATGGACGGCGCGGCGCGCCGCGCGGCCGAACTGGCCGCCGCGAAGGGAGCATGACGGTGGCGATCTTCCTGACGTCCGAGAGCCGGGTCCTCATCCAGGGCATCACCGGCTCCGAGGGCCGTAAGCACGGTGCGCGGATGCTCCGGGCCGGCACCAAGGTGGTCGGCGGCACCAACCCCAAGAAGGCCGGCACCACCATCGAGCTGAACGGCACCGACGTTCCCGTGTTCGGCACGGTCGCCGAGACCATGGCAGTGACCGGCGCCGACGTGTCGGTGATCTTCGTGCCGCCGGCCGGCGCCAAGGCGGCCGTCAAGGAGGCGATTGACGCGCAGATCCCGCTCGCGGTCGTCATCACCGAGGGCATCCCGGTACACGACACGGCCGAGTTCTGGGCGTACGCGGTGGAGAAGGGCAACAAGACCCGGATCATCGGCCCGAACTGCCCGGGTCTCGCGTCGCCCGGCAAGTCGAACGCAGGCATCATCCCAGCCGACATCACCTCCGAGGGGAGGATCGGCCTGGTGTCCAAGTCCGGCACGCTGACGTACCAGATGATGTACGAGCTCCGCGACATCGGGTTCTCCACCGCCGTGGGTATCGGCGGCGACCCGATCATCGGCACCACGCACATCGACTGCCTCGCCGCGTTCGAGGATGACCCGGAGACCGCCGCGATCGTGATGATCGGCGAGATCGGCGGCGACGCCGAGGAACGCGCCGCCGCGTTCATCGAGCAGCACGTCAGCAAGCCGGTCGTCGGCTACGTGGCCGGGTTCACCGCGCCGGAAGGCAAGACCATGGGGCACGCGGGCGCCATCATCTCCGGATCGGCCGGCACCGCCCAGGCCAAGAAGGAAGCCCTGGAGAAGGCGGGCGTCCGCGTCGGCAAAACTCCCTCGGAGACGGCCGCGCTCATCCGCGAGATCATCAAGGGCCTCTAATACCGCCCTGACAGCTCCCCGTGTCCCGTTGGGCCGCCTATAACCGGCCCAACGGGACACGGCCAGGGCAGCGGCCTTGCCGCGGCCGCTCGCTAGGCCACGCGATGGGGGGCGACCACCTCGTTGACCCAGGCGACGATGTCGGTGGTGGACGCGCCGGGGGTGAAGATCTTGGCCACGCCCTGGGCGGTCAGCGCCGCGATGTCGGCCTCGGGGATGATGCCACCGCCGAACACGACGATGTCGTCGGCTCCGTTCTCCCTGAGCAGCTCGATGACCCGGGGAAACAGGGTCATGTGCGCACCGGACAGCACGGAAAGGCCGACCGCGTCCACGTCCTCCTGGACGGCGGCGGCGGCGATCTGCTCCGGGGTCTGGTGCAGGCCGGTGTAGATGACCTCGACGCCGGCGTCACGCAGCGCGCGTGCCACCACCTTCGCGCCCCGGTCGTGCCCGTCAAGGCCCGCCTTCGCCACGATGACGCGGACCTTTCCCGGCGAACCCTTTTCCTCCTGCGTTGTCACCTCATCAGGTTAACGACCGCGCACCGGTCAGTACACGCACGGGACGCCGTAGGGGGCGTTGGCCTTGACCGTGACGCTTCTGCCGGTCTGGCCGTTATCGGCCCCGGTGACGGTCGATGGCGTCGGAGCCGGCGAGGGCGTGGCCCGCGCGCCGATGAGCTTGGCGGCAACGGACTGGGTGCCCGCCGTGCCCGGCGAGCTGAGGCCCGCGGGTACGGTGGTGGCGCTCGAGCCGAGCAGTACTTCTACCCGGTTGGCGGGCAGGGACGCGAGCGCCTGCGCGGTAGCGCCGAACTGGCTCGCGATCGACGTGGCGTTCACGGCTGCGCCCGGCCCGTAGAACACCTGGGTGGCCGGGACGACGGCCTGCGATTGCGCCGTCGCGTCGGCGACCGTCCCGGCCTTGTAGCCAAGGGCGGTGAGATCCTTCGAGACGTTGGCGGCCAGCCCGGAAGTGCCGCTGCCGTTGTAGACGTCCACCGTGATCGTGGACGGCGCCGGCGTGACCGTCGCGGTCGCGGACCGCGGGCCGGCGGCGCCCGGGTAAAAGGCCTCCTGCACTAGGTGCTGGACATACGGAACGTTGATGATGTTGACATCCTGCGCTGAGCCGTTGAGCATCATGCCGGGCATTTCGCTCGCGATCGGCAAGGTCACGAAGGACATGTTGCTTCCTGACAGTGCCCGCATGTTGGTGGCGAAGTCGAGCAGGTTGAAGGTCGCGTCGGTAATGAGGTACTGGCTCGCGGTGCCGAGCAGGCGGCCCAGGGTGCCCAGGTCGCCGAGCGTGCCGTCGTGCTTGAGCTTCCATACCGTGTAGTCGATAACCGCTTGCTGCCGGTGCGTGCGGTCCAGGTCAATCTGGGGCAGGGAGTCACGGTCGCGCACGTAGGCGAGTGCCTGGGCCGGGCCCAGGTGCAGGTACTGATCCCCGCCCTTCTTCGTGCTGTAGCCGTCGCGCACCGCGTTCCAGCCCGATGCCTGGTCAGACAGGTTCCGGTCGTTGCCCGTCGCCCACGGCTGCACGCAGACCTCGATGCCGCCGAAAGCGGCGGCCAGGTAGTAGAACCCGGCCAGGTTCGCCTCAACGAAGTGGTCGATATGCACGCCGGTGACCGCCTCCACCGTGGCGATCTCGAATGCCTGGCCCGCCTGGTTGGCCAGCAGGTAACGCTTGCTGGAGCTGTCCGCGGAGCCGAAAGTCTGGCCGAGGGACTCGTTGTAGGCGAAGTCGTACGCCTGGTCGATCTTCCCCCGGGTGATCCCGAGGTAGGTGGCGTGCGGGTAGGTGACCAGGTCATCGCGCGGGATGGAGAATCCGACCGCTTTCTGCCCGCCGGCGAAGATGTGCACGAGGATCAGCGTGTCCGTGTCCTGCGCGCCGACCTGGCCGGCCGACACCGCCGACGCTTTGCCCGCGTGCATGGCGGTGAGCAGGCTGTTCGGCAGGGTCTGCCCCTCGAAGTTAGTCCGGCTCTCGAGTCCCATGACCAGGATGTTCATCGCCCCGACGGTGGGGCTGTTGCTGATCGCGATGCCCTTTTCCAGGTCGGTGGTGAGGCCAACCTGCTTGTGGGCGTATCCGGCGACGACGAGCAGCAGGGCCGCGAGCATGCATGCCAACCCGTAGAAGACCTTGCCCGCGATCATCTTGCCCATCGCTGTCCTCCGGATTAGTACACGCAGGGGATCCCGTACTTCGCCTTTGCCGCCACGGTGAGAGCGCCGCCAGCCGCTCCGTTATTACCGGCGGTGCTCGCCGAGGCGGACGAGCTGGCGGAGGCCGCCGTCGAGGGTGACAGGGTGGCAGGGACCACGGTCGCGCCGGTGCCGAGCAGCACCTCGACATGCCCGGCGGGCAGCGTCGTCAGTGCCGCGGCGGTCGCGCCGAAGTAGTCCGCGATCTTCGCCGCGTTGGCGGACGCGCCCGGCCCGTAGAACACCTGGGTCCCGGCGGAGGGGGCCTGTGTCTGCGCCGAGGCGTTGGTGACGGCGCCGGCCTTGTACCCCTTGGCGGCGAGCGCCTGCGAGATGCCGGTGGCCAGGCCCGGTGTCGTTCCGCCGTTGTAGACGTCCACGGTGACGGTCGACGCCTGCGGGACGGGCGGGGCCTTCGCCGAGCTCGCCGCCTGCGCGGCGGGCGCCGGGGCGGTGAACTTGTCCTTGATGGCCGCCTGGATGGTCGCGACGTCGATCTGGTTCACGGCCTTGCCGCCGATGGTCGCGTAGCCGACGATCGGCGCCGTGTAGAACTGCAAGTTCTTCCCGGTCAGCGCGTGCATGTCGGTGGCGAAGTCGAGCAGGTTCCATGTCGCGTCGGTGATGAGGTACTGCTTGGCGGTATTGAGCAGCGAGGTGAGCTGGCCGACGCTGGACAGCACGCCGTCGTTCTCGAGCTTCCAGATCACGTAGTCGAGCACCGCTTGCTGCCGGTGGGTGCGGTCCAGGTCGCCGTTGGGCAGGTTGTCCCGCTCGCGGACGAACGCCAGCGCCTGCGGCGCCTTGAGGTGCAGGTACTGGGAGCCGCCCTTGCTCACCTGATAGCCGTCGAGCACCGCGTTGAAACCGGAGTTGTAGTCGTGCAGGTTCGCATCGCCGCTTGACGGCTTGACGCAGGCCATGATGCCGCCGAACGCCGCGGCCAGGTAGTAGAACCCGGCCAGGTTCACCTCGGCGAAGTGGTCGATCTTCTGCCCGGTCACCGACTCGACCGTGGCGATGGTGGCCGCCTGGCCCGCCTGGTTGGCCGCCAGGTAACGCTGCTGCGAGCTCATCGAGCTGTTCACGGTCTGGCCGAGGGACTGCGAGTAGGCGAGGCCGTAGGCCTCGTCGATCTTGCCCTGGGACTGCCCGTAGTACGCCTGGGGGTAGGTGACGTAGTCGTCGCGCGGTATCGAGAAGCCGACCGCCTTCTGGCCCCCGGCGAAGATGTGAAGGAGGATCAGCGTGTTCGTCGCCTGGCCGCCGACGCCCAAGTTGTTGACGCCGTACACGCTGCCCGCGTGCATCGCCGCGAGCAGGCCGGCCGAGAGGGTCTGGCCCTCGTAGTCGGTCCGGCTCTCCAGGCCCATGACGAGGATGTTCATCGCGCCGACGGAGGCACCGTTTCTGATGCTGACGCCGTTACCCAGCCCCTGGGTCAGGCTCACCACCTTGTAGGCGTAACCGGAGACAACAAGCACTACGGCGGCGACCGCACAGGTCACCACGTACCCGACCTTGCCTGCGATCTGTGAACCGCTGCCCATGCCGAGCAATGTTGTTCCCTCCGGCTGATCTTGCACCGTTGCTCGCGAGGCTACCCGGTCAGCCCGCTCGAAAGATGCCTTATGACGGGTTTATGCGCAGGCGGGCACGATGCCCGCCTGCCCGCTACCCGGCGCCGCGGCCCG